>DATBPW010000092.1:0-2635 GCA_036561125.1 Ramlibacter sp.
GCGCCGCCCGTGATGTCGTTGCGCAGCTCGTCCAGCGTGTAGCCGACGGCGAGCTTCGCAGCGACCTTCGCGATCGGGAAGCCGGTCGCCTTCGACGCGAGCGCCGATGACCGCGACACGCGCGGGTTCATCTCGATGACGATCATGCGGCCGTCGGCCGGGTTGATCGCGAACTGCACGTTCGAGCCGCCCGTGTCCACGCCGATCTCGCGCAGCACCGCGATCGACGCGTCGCGCATGATCTGGTATTCCTTGTCGGTCAGCGTTTGCGCCGGCGCGACCGTGATCGAGTCGCCCGTGTGCACGCCCATCGGGTCGAGGTTCTCGATCGAGCAGATGATGATGCAGTTGTCCGCCTTGTCGCGGACCACTTCCATCTCGAACTCCTTCCAGCCGAGGAGCGACTCCTCGATCAGCAGTTCGTTCGTGGGCGACGCTTCGAGCCCGCGCTTGCAGATCGCCTCGAATTCCTCGGGGTTGTACGCGATGCCGCCGCCGGTGCCGCCGAGTGTGAAGCTGGGGCGGATCACGACCGGGAAGCCCACGGTCTTCTGGACCGCCCACGCCTCGTCGAGCGAATGCGCGATGCCGGAGCGCGCCGAGCCCAGGCCGATCTTCGTCATCGCCTCCTTGAACTTCTGGCGGTCTTCGGCCTTGTCGATGGCCGCGGGCGACGCGCCGATCAGCTCCACGCGATGCGCGTCGAGCACGCCGTTGCGCCACAGGTCGAGCGCGCAATTGAGCGCCGTCTGCCCGCCCATGGTCGGCAGGATCGCATCGGGCTTTTCCTTCGCGATGATCTTCTCGACCGTCTGCCACGTGATCGGCTCGATGTACGTGACGTCGGCGGTGGCCGGGTCCGTCATGATCGTGGCCGGGTTCGAGTTGATCAGGATGACCTTGTAGCCCTCCTCGCGCAGCGCCTTGCAGGCCTGCACGCCGGAGTAGTCGAACTCGCACGCCTGCCCGATGATGATCGGGCCGGCGCCGATGATGAGGATGCTGCGGATGTCGGTGCGCTTCGCCATTCCTATTTTTTCTCCATGAGGTCGACGAAGCGGTCGAACAGGTAGCCGATGTCGTGCGGGCCCGGTGAGGCTTCAGGGTGGCCCTGGAAGCCGAACGCGGGCTGGTCGGTGCGGGCGAGGCCCTGCAGCGTGCCGTCGAACAGCGAAACGTGCGTCGCGCGCAGGTTGGCGGGCAACGTCTTTTCGTCGACCGCGAAGCCGTGGTTCTGGCTCGTGATCGACACGCGGCCCGAGTCGAGGTCCTTCACCGGGTGGTTCGCGCCGTGGTGGCCGAACTTCATCTTGAACGTCTTCGCGCCCGAGGCGAGCGCCATGATCTGGTGGCCGAGGCAAATGCCGAAGGTCGGGTAACCCGCCTCGATCAATTCGCGCGACGCTTCGATCGCGTAGTCGCACGGCTGCGGGTCGCCGGGGCCGTTGGACAGGAACACGCCGTCGGGCTTCATCTTCTTCACTTCGGATGCGGGCGTCTGCGCGGGCACCACGGTGACGTGGCAGCCGCGCTCGGTCAGCATGCGCAGGATGTTCTTCTTGACGCCGTAGTCATAGGCGACGACGTGGTGCTTGCCCGCCGGCTTTTCGCCGTAGCCCTTGCCGAGGTGCCACTCGGCCTGCGTCCACTCGTACGGATCCTTCACCGACACGACCTTCGCCAGGTCGAGGCCCGCCATGTCGGGTGCGGCCTTCGCTTGCGCGATGGCCTTGTCGATCACGGCGGGCGTGACGGCCTCGCCCGCCGCGAGCGCAACGATGCAGCCGTTCTGCGCGCCCTTCGTTCGCAGCAGCCGCGTGAGCTGGCGCGTGTCGATGTTCGCGATCGCAACCGTGCCTTGGGCGCGCAGGTAATCCTGCAGCGTCTGCTGCGTGCGGAAGTTCGACGCCAGCAGCGGCAGGTCGCGGATGATCAGCCCGGCGGCGTGGACCTTCTCCGCTTCCACGTCCTCTTCGTTCACGCCGTAGTTGCCGATGTGCGGATACGTCAGCGTGACGATCTGCCGCGCATAGCTCGGGTCGGTGAGGATTTCCTGGTAGCCGGTGATCGCCGTGTTGAAGACGACTTCACCGGTGGTGGAGCCGGTGGCCCCGATGGAATTGCCGGTGAAGACGGTGCCGTCCGCGAGAGCCAAGAGAGCCGGCGGCCGGGCTCCCTGTTGAGACAAAAGCACTGGGTTCTCCGAAGTTCGGGTACACCCAATCGCGCTCAAGACTGTCGGTCCTGTGCTTCTTTGTCTGGGATGCTTGTGCGCTAGGGCGTACCGGGGTGGGGAAGCGCCCGATTATAAATCGAAGGGCCTTGCCCCTTTGGCCGCGAGTGGCACCGCAAACACCTTGCGTGACTCCGTTGGCGTCCCCGGCATCCGGGGACAGGGCACGCTCGTTGCACATCACTCGCTGTGCACGACGAGCGTGTCCTGGCCCAGGCCGGAGGATGCCCTCCACCCGTAAGTAAAGGAGGAGCTCGAATGCCGCCGCGTAGGCGGCGCCATTCGGCGGAGGACATGGAGGGTGGAGGGCATCCTCCGGCCTGGGCCCGTCCACACGACTCGCTAAACTGCAACCAACAGGAATACGCAATGCCAACCCAAGAGCAACTTCTCGCGGCCCTT
>DATBPW010000093.1:0-6155 GCA_036561125.1 Ramlibacter sp.
AAGATCGACATGGTCGACTGCTTCCGCCGCACCGAAGACATCATGCCGATCGCAGACGAAGCGATCGCCATCGGCGCGAAGTGCCTGTGGCAGCAGATCGGCGTGAAGAACGAGGAAGCGGCGGCGAAGGCACGCGCCGCCGGGCTGGACACCGTGATGGACCGCTGCGTGAAGATCGAGCACGCGCGCCTGTTCGGCGGGCTCAATTGGGCCGGCGTGAACACCAAGGTGATCTCCGGCCGCCGGCCGCAACAGCTGTTCTACTGAAGCAAGCGACGATGGCCGACAAAGACCACGAATACGGTTTCGCCACTCGTGCGGTGCACGCGGGCGCGATGCCCGATCCCGTGACCGGCGCACGCGCCACACCGATCCACCAGACCACCAGCTTCGTCTTTGATTCGGCGGAGCACGCGGCGAGCCTGTTCAACCTGCAGACGTTCGGGAACGTCTACTCGCGCATCAGCAACCCGACGGTCGCCGTGCTCGAAGAGCGCGTCGCATCGCTCGAAGGTGGCCGCGCCGCGCTGGCGTGCGCGACCGGCATGGCCGCGCAGATGACCGCGCTGCTGGCGATCCTCAAGGCCGGCGACCACATCGTCGCTGCCTCGACCTTGTATGGCGGCTCGGTGGGCCAACTCGGCGTCGGCTTCTCGCGGCTCGGGATCGAAACCACCTTCGTCGATCCGCACGACCCGGACAATTTCCGCCGCGCCATCCGCCCGAACACGCGCACGCTGTACGGAGAGACGCTCGGCAATCCGCTGGTGAACGTGTTCGACATCGAAGCGGTCGCCGGCATCGCGCACGAGCACGGCTTGCCGCTGGTCATCGACAACACGGTCGCCAGCCCGTACCTGTGCACGCCGTTCGCTTTCGGCGCCGACATCGTCGTGCACAGCGCGACGAAATACCTCGGCGGCCACGGCACGACGATGGCCGGCGTGATCGTCGAGAGCGGGAAGTTCGACTGGGGCTCGCCGCTCTCCAGGGACAAGTTCCCCGAGATGCTCGAGCCCAGCCGCGCGTACCACGGCGTGAAGTTCTACGAGACCTTCGGCGACTTCGGCTACACGATGAAGGCGCGCATGGAGGTCAACCGCACGTTCGGCGCGTCGCTGTCGCCGCTCAACGCGTGGCTCATCCTGCAAGGCATCGAGACGCTGCACCTGCGCATGCAGCAGCACTGCCGCAACGCACTGCGCGTCGCGCAGTTCCTGCGCGAGCATCCGCTGGTGAGCTGGGTGAACTATCCCGGGCTCGAGGATTCGCCGCACCACGCGTTGGCGAAGAAGCAGTTCCGCGACATCGACGGCCGGCCCGGCTCATCCGGGATCCTCACCTTCGGCATCCAGGCCGCCGACCCGGCGCGCGCCGGCGAGCGCTTCATCGACGCGTGCGAATTCGCGAGCCACCTGGCCAACATCGGCGATGCGAAGACGCTGGTCATCCATCCGGCGTCAACCACGCACCGGCAGCTCGATGAGGAAGAGCTTGCGCGCGCCGGCGTGCGGCCCGACATGATCCGCCTGTCGGTGGGCATCGAGGACGCCGAAGACATCCTGTGGGACATGGACCAGGCGCTGCGCCGCGCCGTGTAGCGCGAAATATCGCAGTGCGATGTCAGCGCGCGCCGCTGATACAAGCTCTTTCCCCGGACCCCGCGCTGTTCACCCGCGTGTGACACTGCATGCGGCTCGCAGCAAGGATCGCGCGCAGGATTCCTGCCTGCGCCGCCGCGCCGCGCCCCATCCGTGACGAACGGCCCCGGCAGCCACGAGGGCCGAAACCAAGGGAGCTTGAATGGACCTCGGCAGCCAGAGTTTCAAATCGGCCGTGACCGCCGCCATCCCCGGGCAGCGCGGCTTCGACTACATCGTTGTCGGCGCCGGTTTTGCCGGCAGCGTGCTGGCGGAGCGGCTCGCGAGCCAGCTGGGCCAGCGCGTGCTCATCGTCGAAAAGCGCAACCACATCGGCGGCAACGCGTACGACCGCTACAACGACGACGGCTTGCTGATCCACCCGTACGGCCCGCACATCTTCCACACCAATTCCGCGGACATCTTCGCGCACCTGTCGCAGTTCACGCAGTGGCGGCCCTACCAGCACCGCGTGCTCGCGAGCGTCGACGGCCAACTGGTGCCGATCCCCATCAACCTCGACACGATCAACAAGCTCTATGGCCTGAGCCTCACGTCGTTCGAGGTGGAGAAGTTCTTCGAATCGGTCGCCGAAAAGGTGGAGCACGTGCGCACGTCGGAAGACGTCGTGGTCAGCAAGGTGGGCCGCGAGCTGTACAACAAGTTCTTCCGCAACTACACGCGCAAGCAATGGGGGCTCGATCCGTCGGAGCTCGACGCCGCCGTGACGGCGCGCGTGCCCACGCGCACCAACCGCGACGACCGCTACTTCACCGACTCGTTCCAGGCGATGCCGCTGCACGGCTTCACCCGCATGTTCGAGAAGATGCTGTCGCACCCGAACATCAAGGTGATGGTGGGCACGGATTACCGCGAGGTCGTCGACATGCTGCCGTGGAAGCACATGATCTACACGGGGCCGATCGACGAGTTCTTCAACTGCCGCTACGGCAAGCTGCCTTACCGCAGCCTCGAGTTCCAGCACGTCACCGTGCCGGAAGAGCGCGCACAGCCGGTGGCCGTCATCAACTATCCCAACGACTACGCGTACACGCGCGTCACCGAGTTCAAGCAGCTGACGGGGCAGGTCCATCACAAGACGGCGCTGGTCTACGAATACCCGCGCGCCGAGGGCGATCCGTACTATCCCGTGCCGCGCGCCGAAAACGCGGAGCTCTATCGCAAGTACGAAGCGCTGGCCGATGCGACCGAGGACGTCACCTTCGTCGGGCGCCTCGCGACCTACAAGTACTACAACATGGACCAGGTGGTGGGCCAGGCGCTCGCCGCGTTCAAGCGCCTGAAGGCGCGGCACGAGGAAGGCGCGAAGGCGCGTGACGCAGCGGTGCTCGCGGACACCATCGCGGCGCCCGCCGACGCATGACCGGTCCCGCGCGGCCGCTCGAACTGTGGGTCGGCCCCGAATGCACCGTCAACCGCGTCGGCGATCGCTGGCGCGACCAGTCGGTCGCCAACGGTTTCGACGCGCGGCTGGACGACATCGACCGCTTCGCGGCGCTCGGGGCGACGCGGCTGCGCTTTCCGCTGCTGTGGGAGCGCACCGCGCCTGGGGAGGACGTGTTCCATTGGGACTGGGCCGATGCGCGCATCGAGCGCGCACGCGATCTCGGGCTCGGCCTCATCGCCGGCCTGGTCCACCACGGCAGCGGCCCGGCGCACACGCACCTGCTCGATCCGCAATTCCCCGAAAAGCTCGCAGCCTATGCGCGCGCGGTGGCCGAGCGTTATCCGCACATCGATGCGTACACACCGGTCAACGAGCCGCTGACGACGGCGCGTTTCTCCGCGCTTTACGGTGTGTGGTACCCGCATGCGCGCGACGACGCGAGTTTCGTGCGCGCGCTGCTCAACCAGCTGCGCGCCACCGGGCTGGCGATGCGCGCGATCCGCGAGGTGAACCCGCGCGCGCAGCTCGTGCAGACCGACGACCTCGGCCACATCGAGAGCACGCCGCACTTGCGCTACCAGGCCGAATTCGAGAACCAGCGCCGCTGGCTCGGCTTCGACCTGCTGTGCGGCAGGATCGACGCACAGCACCCGATGCGCCACTATTTGCGCAACTTCGGCGCGACCGAGCAGGAGTTGCAGGCCTTCGTCGACCAGCCCTGCCCGCCGGACATCGTGGGCATCAACTACTACGTCACCAGCGAACGCTTCCTCGACGGGCGCATCGGCCACTATCCGGAGCGGCTGCACGGCGGCAACGGGCGCGACGTCTATGTCGACGTCGAACTCGCGCGCGTGGCCGGGCGCCACATCGGCGGCTTCGCCGCGCGGTTGCGCGAAGCATGCGAGCGCTACCGCTTGCCGGTCGCGATCACGGAAGCGCATCTCGGTTGCACGCGCGAAGAGCAGATGCGCTGGCTTTGGCAGGCGTGGCAGTCCGCCCAGCAGGTTCGCGCCGAAGGCGGCGACGTGCGCGCGGTGACGGCTTGGGCGGCCCTGGGCACCTACGACTGGGACAGCCTGCTCACGCAGGAGCGCGGCAACTACGAGCCCGGCCTGTTCGACGTGACTTCAGGAACGCCGCGGCCAACGGCACTCGCCACACTCGCGCGCGAACTCGCGACCGGCGCGCAGCCGCGCAGCCCGGTGCTGGAAGGGCCCGGCTGGTGGCAACGCGAACTGCGCCTGCACTATCCGTGCCACGGCGAACTCGAATCGCTGCCGATGAAAGGGCGCGTCGTGCTCATCACCGGCGCGACCGGCACGCTGGGGCGGGCGTTCGCGCGCCTGTGCGAACTGCGCGGGCTGCCCTACCACCTGATGTCGCGCCACGAGATGGACATCGCGGACGCGGCGTCGGTCGATGCAGCGATCCGCCGCTACGAGCCGTGGGCACTGGTCAACACGGCAGGCTTCGTGCGCGTGGACGACGCGCAGCACGACGCGCGCCAGTGGCGCGAGAACGCCGAAGGCCCGCAAGTGCTCGCGATGGCATGCGCCGCGCACGGCGTGCGGCTCGTCACGTTCTCGAGCGACCTCGTGTTCGACGGCAGCAAATCCGCGCCGTATGTCGAGAGCGATGTGGCCGCGCCGCTCAACGCCTACGGACGCGCGAAGGCCGAAGCCGAGCAGGGCGTGCTCGGTCGCGACCCGCACGCGCTGGTCGTCCGCACGGCGGCTTTCTTCGGCCCGTGGGACCGCCACAACTTCGTGACGGTCGCGCTCGAGGCGCTGCGCCGCGGCGAACGATTCAGCGCGGCCGGCGACCAGTGCGTGTCGCCGACGTATGTGCCGGATCTCGTGAACGCTGCGCTCGACCTGCTGGTCGATGGCGAATGCGGCATCTGGCACCTGGCCAATTGCGGCGCGGTGAGCTGGGCCGATTTCGCACGAATGGCCGCGCGCGTCGCGGCGCTCGACGTCCGCCTCGTCGACGAAGTGCCGTCTGCGCAGCTGGGCCTGCCCGCGCCGCGGCCGCGTTATTCGGCACTCGCCAGCGAACGCGGCCGGCTCATGCCCGCGTTGGATGACGCGCTCTCGCGGTATCTCGTCGATTGCACGGCCAAGGCCGGCAACTGGCCGTCACGCGAAGAAGGCGGCGAGAAACTGCGCGCCGCGGCGTGATCAACCGGCCAGCGGCGGCACGAGCACCTTCCCCTGCTGCCCGGCGATGCCGTACTGCGCGAGCACGGCTTCGCCGACTTCGCGTTCGCTGCCCGAGCGGCACAGCGCGACGCAGGCACCGCCGAAGCCGGCGCCGGTCAGGCGTGCGCCGCACACATCGGGCTGGGCCTGCAGCAAGGCGACGAGGCGGTCAAGATCAGGGGTCGACACTTCGTAGTCGTCGCGCAGGCTGGCGTGCGACGCATTCATCAGCTGCCCGAATTCGGTCGCATCGCGACACGCCACCGCGGCGACGACCCGTTCGTTCTCGGTCACGACGTGGCGCGCGCGACGCTGCAACACATCGGGCAGTTCAGCCAGCTTGCGCACGTCGTCCACGTCGCGCAGCGACTGCACGCCCAGCAGCCGCGCCGCTTCCTCGCACTCGGCGCGGCGCTGGTTGTAGCCGCTGGACGCGAGCGAGCGCGGCACGCCCGAATCGATCACGAGCACCGCGGTGCCCGTCGGCAGGTCCACCATCCGGCGCTCGAGCGAGCGCGTGTCGAGGAACAGCGCACGCTGTGTGTCCGCGAGGCTGGAGGCCATCTGGTCCATGATGCCGCAATGCACGCCGGCGAATTCGATCTCGGCGCGCTGTGCGAGCTGGGCGATGCGCACGTCGTCGATGTCCAGCCCGTACAGCTCGCGCAGGCAGCGCAACGTCGCGACTTCGAGCGCCGCGCTGGACGACAGCCCCACACCCATGGGCACGTCGGAGGACACGTGGACCTGCAAGCCGCCCACCGGCGCACCGAGTTCGCGCGCGAGCACGAGGCAGCCGTGGACGTAGCTCGCGAAGTGTTCGGCCGGCGCGTTCTCCAGTACGAATTCGACGGTGCTGCCCAGCTCCTTCGCGTGCAGCGCGATCGAGGCGCCGTCGTCGCG
>DATBPW010000094.1:0-7355 GCA_036561125.1 Ramlibacter sp.
TGCGACGGGCCGGCTCGATTTCAACCAGCTCGTCGCGCTGCTGCAGCGCGCAGCGCTGTACATCGGCCCGGACACGTCGGTATCGCACCTCGCCGCCGCCACGGGCGTGCCCGTGATCGCGATCTTCGGCCCCACCAATCCACTGCGCTGGGCGCCCTGGCCCGCCCGTGCGCAGGAAGAGCCGATCCTCGTGCGCTCCGCGCTGATGCAGCAGGCCGGCAACGTGACGATCATCCAGAGCTCACTCCATTGCGTCCCCTGCGGCCGCGCCGGCTGCGAGGACCACCGTCAAAGCCGCAGCGACTGCCTGGTGGACATCTCGCCGGAGCGGGTGATTACAGAGGCCCTGCGGGTGCTCACTTCCAAGTGACTTTTCGCGGGCCACCGCGGAACGGGCTTTGCCGGGCCACACGAGCTTCGGGGGTGGTCACATCAATACGATGTCGAACTGTTCCTGCGCCATGGCGCTTTCGCTTTGCAGCGAGATCGGTTTGCCGATGAAGTCAGACAGGCCCGCGAGATGCGCGCTCTCCTCGTCGAGGAAGAGCTCGACCACCTTCGGGCTCGCGACGATGCGGTATTCGCGCGGATCGAACTGGCGCGCCTCGCGCAGGATCTCGCGCAGGATGTCGTAGGCGACGCTGCGGGCCGTCTTCACGATGCCCTTGCCCTGGCACGACTCGCACGGCTCGCACAGCATGTGCGCGAGCGATTCGCGCGTGCGCTTGCGCGTCATCTCCACCAGCCCCAGGTTCGAGAAGCCGCCGGCCATCGTCTTGACGCGGTCCCTGGCGAGCTGCTTGCGGAATTCCGCCAGCACCGCGTCGCGATGGTCCTCGCGCTGCATGTCGATGAAGTCCACGATGATGATGCCGCCGAGGTTGCGCAGTCGCAGCTGCCGCGCGATCGCCTGGGCGGCCTCGAGGTTGGTCTTGAAGATCGTGTCGTCGAAATTGCGCGCGCCGACGAAGCCGCCGGTGTTCACGTCGATCGTCGTCAGCGCCTCGGTCTGGTCGACGATCAGGTAGCCGCCCGACTTCAGGTCGACGCGCCGCCCGAGCGCCTTGGCGATCTCGTCGTCGATCGAATACAGGTCGAAGATCGGCCGCTCGCCCTTGTACAGCTGCAGCCTGGCCGCGGCCTTGGGCATGAATTCGCTGCCGAACGCCTGCAGCAGCCCGTGCTGCTCGCGCGAGTCGATGCGGATCGTCTGCGTCTCGTCGGTGACGAGGTCGCGCAGCACCCGCTGCAGCAGGTTCAGGTCCTGGTGCAGCAGCGAGCCGGGCGGCATGCGCGTCGCCGATTCGCGGATGCGCGCCCACGTCTTGCGCAGGTAGGCGATGTCGTCGGCCAATTCGCCGTCACTGGCGTCTTCCGCGTTCGTGCGCAGGATGAAGCCGCCGCCATCGGCACCGACGAGCGTGGCGAGCCGTGCGCGCAACGCATCGCGCTGCATCGAGGGAATCTTTTGCGACACGCCGACGTGGTCGTCCTGCGGCAGGAACACGAGCATGCGCCCCGCGATGCTCACCTGCGTCGACAGGCGCGCGCCCTTGGTGCCGATCGGGTCCTTGATGACCTGGACCATGATCGCCTGGCCTTCGAACACCTGCTTTTCGATCGGCACCGGCGGCTGGTTGCGCGCCAGCTGCGGCGGCTCGCCGTCGGGCTGGCGATGCCACACGTCCGCCACGTGCAGGAACGCCGCGCGCTCCAGGCCGATGTCGATGAACGCCGACTGCATGCCGGGCAGCACGCGCGCGACCTTGCCCAGGTAGACGTTGCCCACGAGGCCGCGCTCCAGCGTGCGCTCGACGTGCAGCTCCTGCACCGCGCCGCTTTCGACGATCGCGACGCGCGTCTCCTGCGGCGACCAGTTGACCAGGATGTCCTGCTGCATCTATTCGATGATCCCGAGTGCGCGCAGCAGGTTGGCGGTTTCGAACATCGGAAGGCCCATGATCCCGGAGTGGCTGCCGCTGATGTGCGCAATATACGCTGCGGCCCGGCCTTGCACGGCGTAGGCCCCGGCCTTTCCCATCGGCTCGCCGCTCGCGACGTAAGACCGCACCTGCGCGGGTGTCATCGGCGCGAATGTCACGCGCGAGTCGCTCAGTGCGCTCACGCGCTTGCGGCGCGACTGGACCGCGACGGCCGTGAGCACGCGATGGGTCTTGCCGGCCAGCGCACGCAACATGCGCGCCGCGTCGCGATCGTCCACGGGCTTGCCGAAGATCGTGCGGCCGAGTGCGACGGTGGTGTCCGAACACAGCACGGGCGCCGGCGCAAGCGCGCGGCGCTTCATGCGATCGAGCGCCGCATCGAGCTTGAGCAGCGTCACGCGCTGCACGTATTTCGCCGGTGCTTCGTCCGGCAGCGGCTCCTCGAGCGACTCCGTGTCTTCACCGGGGTCGGGCAGCAGCAGCTCGTGCTCGACACCGAGCATCTCGAGCAACTGCCTGCGGCGCGGCGACTGGGAGGCGAGGTAGATCATCTATTCGCGATGGTACGGATGCCCCGCGTTGATCGACCATGCGCGGTACAACTGCTCGACCAGCAGCACGCGCACCATCGCATGCGGCAGCGTGAGGTCCGACAGGCGGATGCGTTCGTGGGCGGTGCGCTTGAATTCCGGATCGAGCCCATCCGGCCCGCCGATCACCAGAGCCACGTCGCTGCCGCCGCCCTGCCAGTCCCTGACCTTCTGTGCGAGCGCCATCGTCGTGAGAGAGGTGCCGCGTTCGTCGAGCACCACGATGCGCGCGCCCTTCGGGATCGCGGCTTCGATGCGCTGCCGTTCCGCGGCGAAGATCGCCTCGAGCGATTTCGACGCGCGCGCCTCGGTCTTGACGGCGCGCAGTTCCACTCGCAGTTCGGGCGGGAAGCGCCTGGCGTAATCGTCCCACGCGGCCTGCGCCCAGTCGGGCACTTTCTGGCCGACGGCGACGACGACGAGCTTCAATGCTTGCGACGCGCGGACGACTTCTTGGCCGCCGCTTTCCTGCCGGGCGCCTTTTTCGCACTCGTGCGAGCAGGCGCCTTCGCGCCGGCGGACTTCTTCGCAGGCGTTGCCTTCTTCGCAGGCGTTGCCTTCTTCGCCGGCGGCACCGCCTTCTTCGCCGCGCCCTTCTTCGGCGCCGCCTTCTTCGCCGGTGTGCGATCGGCCTGCGGCATCGCGAACCTCACCGGCGCGCCCGACTTCATGCGCACGGGCTTTTCGCCCCAGATCTCTTCGAGGTGGTAGTACTGGCGGATCGCGGGCTGCATGATGTGCGCGACCGCCGCGCCGCAGTCGACGATGATCCACTCGCCGTTTTCTTCGCCTTCGATGCGCGGCTTCGGGAAGCCCGCCTCGCGCACCGCGTCGCGCACGCTGGCCGCGAGCGCCTTGGTCTGGCGATTGGACGTGCCCGAAGCGACGATCACCCGTTCGAACAGCGGCGACAGGTGCTCCGTGTTGAAAACCGCGATGTCGTGCCCCTTCACGTCCTCCAGCCCATCGACGATGGCGCGCTGCAGGCGCTGGGTGTCTTTCCTGGCTGCGGCTTCCTGGGTCATCAATTTCCTCGATACAAGTGATGGGCGGCAATATAGCCTGCAACCGGGGGCGGAACCAGCGACGAGACCTCCTCGCCGCGGCGCACGCGCTCGCGGATGTCGGTTGCGCTCTCGGGCATGGGCGGCAACTCGAGCGTGACGACCTGCGCGCCGCGGATCACCGGCGCCTGCGCGGCGGGGCCGCGGTGCGCGACGCAGATCGTCGCGATGCGCGCGATCTCCGCCCATTCGTGCCAGCCGGTGAAAGCACTCGCCTGGTCCTCGCCCATGACGAGGAGCAGTTGCGGCGCGCCGAAATCACGCCTGAGCTCGCGCAGCGTGTCGATCGTGTAGGTGGGGCCGGCGCGGCGGATCTCGCGATCGTCGACGATGACCTTCGGCAATCCGTCGAAAGCCAGCCGTGCCATCGCGAGCCGGTCCTGGGGCGCGGAAATGTGCCCGCCGCGATGGTAGGCGTGGCCCGTCGGGAAGACGCGCAGCTCGTCCAGCTGCAGCTGCGCCACCGCGGCGCGGGCGAGCGCGAGGTGCGCGTTGTGCGGCGGGTCGAACGCGCCGCCGTAGACGCCCAGCCTCAAACCCAGTCCCTTCGCACCAGGAACTTCGTGGACAGCTCTTCTTCGCGCGAGCCGGCCTGCGGCTGCGCGCCGTACGACCAGCTCACCAGCGGCGGCATCGACAGCAGGATGGATTCCGTGCGGCCGCCCGATTGCAGGCCGAAGTGCGTGCCCCGGTCCCACACCAGGTTGAACTCGACGTAGCGCCCGCGCCGGTACAGCTGGAAGCCGCGCTCGCGCTCGCCGTACGGCGTGTCCTTGCGCCGCAGGAGCACGGGCAGGTAGGCGTCGAGGAACGCATCGCCCACCGAGCGCATCAGCGCGAAGCCGTTCTCGAACCCGCCCTCGGCGAAATCGTCGAAGAACACACCGCCGATGCCGCGCTGTTCGCCCCGGTGCTTGTTGAAGAAGTACTCGTCGCACCACTTCTTGAAGGCCGGGTACTTGTCCGGGCCGAACGGCGCGACCGCCTGCCGGCACACCGAATGGAAGTGCACCGCATCCTCTTCGAAACCGTAGTACGGCGTGAGGTCCATGCCGCCGCCGAACCACGACACGGCCGGCGCGTCCTTGGGCAGCGCGCGCAGGCAGCGCACGTTCATGTGGACCGTCGGCGCGTACGGGTTGCGCGGGTGGAACACGAGCGACACGCCCATCGCCTCGAAGGGCGCGCCCGCGAGCTCGGGGCGATGCTGCGTCGCCGACGCGGGCAGGCGCGGCCCGAGCACGTGCGAGAAGCCGCAGCCCGCGCGCTCGAACACCTCGCCCTGCTCCAGGATCATCGTCACGCCGTCGCCTTGCAGCGGCTCGCCGGGCTCCTTGCGCCATGCGTCCTCCAGGAAGGGACGGCCATCGACCGCCGCGGCCGCATCGACGATGCGGCGCTGCAGGGCGGCGAGATAGCCGCGGACCACGTCGGGCGAAGCGCTCATCTCACAATGGTATCCGCCCGCGACACCGACGCGTCCAGCAGCACGAGCGGTGCGGCGTTCTCCGGGTTGCGTCCGCGCACGCCGGCATACGCGGCGGCGATGCGCGCCATGTCCGCGCGCTCGTCGCCGGTGAGGCGGATGAATTCGGTGGCGTGGATCTCGCGCCGCGCATAGTCGAGGCTGACGAGTCCGAGCGGCACGTCCGCACCGAGCGCGGTGCGATAGAAGCCGCTGCGCAGGCCCGGGATGCGTTTGCGCGTGCCCTCGGGCGCAAGGCCCAGCCAGAAATACGCGCCGCTCGCCTTTTTCGCCGCGAAGATGTCCAGCACCTGCCGGGTCACGCCGTGCGGCGACGTGCGGTCGACCGGTACACCGCCGACCCAGCGCAGCCAGCGGCCGAACAGCGGCAGGCGGAACAGCGTTGCCTTGCCCCAGAAGCGCACCGGTACGCCCAGTGCCCACTTGGCGAGCAGCATCACCACGAAGTCCCAGTTGCTCGTGTGCGGATAGACGATCAGCACGCCTTGCAACGCGGGCAGGCCGTCGAAGGAGACCTGCCAGCCCGCGCGCCGGAGCACGAACTCGGCAAGCCGGCTGCGTTCGAAGCGCAGCGGCGCCATCAGCCGCGCACGGCGCGGTGCCCGATGTCGCGGCGGTACTGCGCGCCGTCGAAGCGGACCTGCCGGCAGATCTCGTACGCGTGCATCTGCGCGGCCTTCACTGTGTCGGCGAGCACCGTGACGCCGAGCACGCGGCCGCCGCTGGTCACGATGTCGGTGCCCTTTTGCATCGTGCCCGCATGGAACACGATGGCATCGTCGTGCGGTTTCGGCAGGCCACCGATCTTGTCGCCCTTGCGCGGCGCGAGCGGATACCCGGCCGCGGCCATCACCACGCACAGTGCCGTGCGGTGGTCCCACTGCAGCTCGATCGTGTCGAGGTGCCCCGACGTCGCGGCCATCATCACGTCGAATAAATCCGACTTCAGCCGCATCATGATCGGCTGCGTCTCGGGGTCGCCCATGCGCGCATTGAACTCGAGCGTCTTCGGGTGGCCGTCGCGGTCGATCATGAGGCCCGCGTAGAGGAAGCCCGCGAACGGGATGCCGTCCTTCTCCATGCCGCGGATCGTGGGCAGGATGATCTCGCGCATCGCGCGCGCGTGCACCTCCGGCGTGACGACCGGCGCCGGCGAATACGCGCCCATGCCGCCCGTGTTCGGGCCCATGTCGCCGTCGAGCAGGCGCTTGTGGTCCTGCGACGTCGCCAGCGGCGTCACGTTCTTGCCGTCGCACAGCACGATGAAGCTGGCTTCCTCGCCATGCAGGAATTCTTCGATCACCACGCGCGGCGCGGCGTCGTTCGCATCGCTCGCCACCGACGTGGCGCCCAGCATCGCATCGATCGCCGCGTGCGCCTCGGGCGCCGTCATGGCGACCACCACGCCCTTGCCCGCCGCCAGGCCATCCGCCTTGATCACGATCGGGGAGCCCTTTCGCTGGATATAGGCGTGCGCGGCCACGGGATCAGAAAAGGTCTCGTACTCGGCGGTCGGAATGCCGTGGCGCTTCATGAACGCCTTGGAAAAGGCCTTCGAGCTTTCCAGTTGGGCGGCGGCCCGGGTCGGACCGAACACGCGCAGGCCGTGCGCCCGGAACTCATCGACCAGCCCGGCGGCCAGCGGCCCTTCCGGTCCCACCACCGTGAGCGATATCCTGTTCGCCACGGCCCATTCGCGCAGCGCCACGACCTGCGTGATATCGATGCACTCGAACCGGTGATCCAGCGCGGTGCCGCCGTTGCCGGGCGCCACGCAGACCCGGCTGACCCGCTGCGATTGAGCCAGCTTCCAGGCCAGCGCGTGTTCCCGGCCTCCTCCCCCGACGACAAGAACCTTCATGCGCCGACGGCCTCGTCGATGTTCGCGTTGTGGTACACGTCCTGGGTGTCGTCCAGGTCTTCCAGCGCATCGAGCAGTTTCTGCATCCGGACGGCTTCGTCACCGCTCAGATCGATGGTGTTTTCGGCGCGCATGGTGACGCCCGCCACCTCGGGTTTGAGTCCGGCCGCTTCCAGCGCGTTTTTCACGTTCTCGAAGTCGGCATAGGCCGTCAGCACCTCGATGGCGCCGTCCTCGTCCGCGATCACGTCCTCGGCGCCGGCCTCCAGCGCCGCTTCCATGACCGCATCCTCGGAGGTTCCCGGCGCGAAAATCAGCTGGCCGCAATGCTTGAACTGAAATGCCACCGAACCTTCGCTGCCCATGTTGCCGCCGAGCTTGCTGAACGCGTGGCGCACCTCGGCCACGGTA
>DATBPW010000095.1:0-9209 GCA_036561125.1 Ramlibacter sp.
TTCTCGTTCGGCACGATCGATTCGCGGCCGTTCAGCGCGCGGATGAGCGTGTAGCGCGTCTTGATGTCCGTGACCACGCCTTCGAAGTTGTCGACGCGCACGAGGTCGCCGATACGCAAGCTGCGTTCGAACAGGATGACGAAGCCGCTGACGTAGTTGGACGCGAGCTTCTGCAACCCGAAACCCAGCCCGACACCGATCGCGCCGCCCAGCACCGACAGCGCCGTGAGGTCCACGCCCACGGTCGACAGCGCGACGATCAGCCCGACCAGCACGAGCGCCGCGCGGATCGCGTTGGCCGCCGCCTTGCGCAGCGACAGGTCGCTCACCGATTCGCTCAGCACCTTGCGTTCGAGCGCCGCGGAGATCCACAGCGTCAGCACCATGACGATGCCGCACGAGAGCACCCCCTGCACCACCGCCAGCAGGCTCACGTGCGCATGGCCGACGACCACGTAGATGTCGTCCATGCGGTCCATCACGTCGGGCAGCAACCCGAGGATCCACAGCACGGCCGCGATCCACGCGAGCCACGAGAACACGCGCTCCATCAGCCGCGCGAACGCGGAGTTCGGGAACACGACGGTGAGCACGCGCGCGAGGAACCGGATGCCGGCCAGCGAGATCAGCACCGGCAGCGCGATGCGCAGCACCGTTGCAGGCTGCCGCGGCGCGAAGTGCAGGAATGCGAGGTACGTGAACGCCAGCGCAAGCAGCGGGAACAGCAGGCCATCGACGATGCCGCGGCCGAACCAGACGGATTGCTGCGTGCGCCGCCGCCCGAGTTGCCAGCAAATGGCCCATGCGAGCGCGAGGCAAACCAGCAGTGCCGCGAATTCGAACGGCACACCCGGATGGCGCAGGTCGCGGACCAGTTGGTCGAGGTCGGTCATCTTCTTGTCACCCCGGCGCAGGCCGGGGTCGTTGGCGATGGATGCCGCGCGATTTTGCTACGGCCGACGATCCCGGCCTGCACCGGAACGACGACTCAAGGCTTCCACGCCGGCTTTCTCTTCTCGGTGAACGCCTTGAAGCCTTCCTGCGCGCACGAGTCCATCATGTTCACGGCCATCGTCTGCCCGGCGAGCTGGTACGCCGCCTCGATGCCCATCTCGCGCTGCCGATAGACCAGATCCTTGCCCATCGCGAGCGCGGCGCGCGGTTTGTCGAGGATGCTCGTCACCAGTTTCTCGACTTCGGCGTCGAGCTGGTCGGACGCGACCACGCGATTCACGAGGCCACGCTCCATCGCTTGTTGCGCGGAGATGAATTCGCCGGTCACCAGCATTTCCATCGCCTGCTTCGGCGCGACGTTGCGCAGCAGCGGGACGCTCGGCGTCGAACAGAACAGGCCGAAGCTCACGCCGCTGACGGCGAACTTCGCTTCGATCGCGGCGACGGCCAGGTCGCATTGCGCGACGAGCTGGCACCCCGCGGCCGTCGCGATGCCGTGCACGCGCGCGATCACGGGCACCGGCAGCTTCATGATCGACAGCATCACGCGGCTGCAGTTGTCGAACAGCTGCTGGTAGTAATCCATGCGCGGGTTGTCGCTCATCTCCTTGAGGTTGTGCCCCGGGCAGAACGCCTTGCCCGCACCCGCGATGATCACGGCGCGCGCGCCGTCATCGTCCTTGACTCGATCGAGCGCGGCCTGCAGCGCCGCGAGCATTTCCTCGGACAGCGAATTGAACGTCGCCGGCCGGTTCATCGTCAATGTGATCACGCCGCGGCTGTCGCGTTCGTACAGGACGGCGTCGGTGACTTGGGTTTCGTTCTTCATGGTTGCCTCACTTCAACAGCCGAACGGAATTCACACATCCGCCAGCACGCGCACGTGCGCTTCCACGCTGCGCCCGAGCGCGCTCAGGTTGTAGCCGCCTTCCAGCGACGACACGATGCGGCCCTGCGCGTACTTGTCGGCGACTTCCTTGATCTTCATCGTGATCCACTGGTAGTCGGCCTCGACGAGGCCCAGTTGCCCGAGGTCGTCTTCGCGGTGCGCGTCGAAGCCGGCGCTGATGAAAATCATCTCCGGCCTGAATTCCTCCAGCCGCGGCAGCCACGCGACGTCGACGATCTCGCGGACCGCCTGGCCGCGCGTGTACGCCGGCACGGGCACGTTCACCATGTTGCTCGCCTTCGTGTCGGCGCCCGAGTACGGGTAGAACGGGTGCTGGAACATCCCGACCATCAGCACGCGGTCATCGCCGACGAAGATGTCCTCGGTGCCGTTGCCGTGGTGCACGTCGAAGTCGACGATCGCCACGCGCTGCAAGCCGTGACGCCGCAACGCGTACGAAGCGCCGACGGCGACGTTGTTGAAGATGCAAAAGCCCATCGCGCGGCTGCGGCACGCATGATGCCCCGGTGGGCGCACGGCGCAGAATGCGTTGCGCATCTCGCCCGCCATCACCGCATCGACCGCGGCCACGACGGCGCCCGAGGCGCGCAGCACCGCGCTCCACGAGTGCTGGTTCATCGCCGTGTCGGGGTCGATCGACGCATACGGCCGCCCGCCGGCTTCGATCTCGTCGGCGAGTTCGTCGGCCAGGCCGCGGATCGCGGCGACGTGCATCTTGTCGTGGGCCAGCTCGATGTCGCCCGTGGAGGACATGGGCGCTTCGCGGCGGTCGAGGGCGTCCATGACACCCGAGATGAGGAGGCGGTCTTCGATCGCGTCGAGCCGCTCGGGACACTCCGGATGGCCGGGGCCCATCTCGTGCCGCTTGCAGTCCGGGTGCGTGAAATAGCCCGTCTTGTTCACTGGGGTCGCTCGTTTTCGGATAACGTCACGCCTGCCATGGAAGCACAACAAAAACTCAAGGCGCTGCTCGACCAGCTTAACACGGTGGTGGTCGGAAAACCCGCCCAGGTGCGCGACTGCGTCGCCTGCCTGCTCGCCGGCGGCCACCTGCTGATCGAGGACGTTCCGGGCGTCGGCAAGAC
Organism: Ramlibacter sp.; assembly: GCA_036561125.1. Taxonomy (GTDB): domain Bacteria; phylum Pseudomonadota; class Gammaproteobacteria; order Burkholderiales; family Burkholderiaceae_C; genus Ramlibacter. The sequence goes on from DATBPW010000095.1 coordinate 2,950, forward strand.
CACGCTGGCGCGCGCCCTCGCCCGCTCGTTCGGCTTGCAGGCCTCGCGCGTGCAGTTCACCGCGGACCTGATGCCCAGCGACCTGTCGGGCGTGTCGGTGTACGACCGCGGCAAGGAATCCTTCGTCTTCCACCCCGGCCCGGTGTTCACGCAGGTGCTGCTGGCCGACGAGATCAACCGCGCCAGCCCCAAGACGCAAAGCGCGCTGCTCGAAGCGATGGAAGAGCGCCAGGTCACCGTCGAAGGCGAAACGCGCCCGCTGCCCACGCCCTTCTTCGTGATCGCCACGCAGAACCCGCATGACCAGCTGGGCACCTTCGCGCTGCCCGAGTCGCAACTCGACCGCTTCCTGATGCGCATCTCGCTGGGCTACCCGGATCGCGCCGCGGAGCGCGAGCTGCTCGCGGGCGCCGACCGCCGCGGCATGGTGGAAGCGATGCGCAACGTGCTTACGCCGGTCGACCTGCAGATGATGCAGCAGAAGGTGATGCAGGTGCACGCCGCGGAACCGCTGCTCAATTACGTGCAGGACCTCGTCGCGGCGACGCGTTCGGGCCGCTGGTTCCTGCAAGGGCTGTCGCCACGCGCCGGCATTGCCGTCGTGCGCGCCGCGCGGGCGCAAGCTTTGCTCGCGGGCCGCGACTACATCGCGCCCGACGACGTGCAGGCGATCCTGCCGCAGACGATCGCGCACCGCATGATCCCCGTCGGCGACGCGGGACGCGGCCCGATCGAGCAGGTGCGCGCGATGATGGACGGCGTGCCCTTGCCATGATTTCCACGGCGACGCTGAACCCGGTCACCTACGCGAAGCGCCAGTTCCGCGAATGGTGGCAGGCCCGGCTGCCGCTGTCGGACACGACGACGCTCACGCAGCGCAACGTGTACATCCTGCCGACGAAGCCCGGCTTCATGATGGGCGCGACCTTGCTGATCCTCGTGATCGCGTCGATCAACTACCAGCTCAATCTCGGCTACCTGCTCACGTTCCTGCTCACCGGTTGCGGCGTGGTCGGCATGCATGTGTGTCACGCGACGCTGCGCGGCCTCACGATGAACTTGATGGCGCCGGATCCGCAATTCGCGGGCGCGAGCGCGACGCTGCGCGTGGTGCTCACGAACAACCGCAATGCGATCCGCCGCGGCATCGGGCTGGGCGTGCTCGAGGCGCCGCGCGAAAACAAGTTCGTGTGGACCGACGTTCCCGCTCTCGGCAGCTGCGTGGTGGAGGTGGCGTTCAAGCCGGAAAGGCGCGGCCTGCATCACGTGCCCACGCTCACCGCGGAGACGCGGTTTCCGCTCGGCACGTTCCGTGTGTGGACGGTGTGGCGGCCCGCGGCCCAGGTGCTCGTCTATCCGCAGCCCGAGCTCTTCCCGCCGCCGCTGCCGCCCGGTGAGCCGCGCGCCGGCGGCGTCGCGCGCGCGCGCTCGCAAGTCACCGGCGAATTCGACGGCGTGCGCGAGTACCGGCGCGGCGACCCGATGAAGCTGGTCGTGTGGAAGAAGGCCGCGAAGACGGGCGAACTCGTCAGCCGTGACGCGCAGCAGGCGCAGCGCTACGAGCTGTGGCTCGATTTCAAGCAGGCCGGCCACAGCGACACCGAGCTGCGCCTGTCGCGCCTGGCCGCATGGGTGCTGCAGGCCGATCGCATCGGCATGGACTACGGCTTGCGCCTGCCGGGCGTGCAGGTCGCGCCCGCGAGCGGCGAGGCGCACAAGCGCCGCTGCCTCGAGGCGTTGGCGACATGCTAGCCACGATCGACGCGCTGCCGCGCGAAACGCGCGACACGCTGTTCCTGCTGGTCGTGATCGGCTGGATCATGCTGCCGCAGTTCGCGCACGTGCCGCCCTGGTGTGCCGCGTTCGCGGTCGGCGTGCTGCTGTGGCGCGGGTGGCTGGCGGTCGCGTCCCGGCCGCTGCCGGGCAAGGGCTGGCTGCTCGGCCTGCTGTTCATCGCGGTCGCGGCGACGCTGATGACGTACCGCACCGTGCTCGGCCGCGACGCGGGCGTGACGCTCGTCGTGGTGCTGCTCGCGCTCAAGACACTGGAGCTGCGCGCCAAGCGCGACGTCTTCGTGGTGTTCTTCCTGGGCTTCTTCACGATGCTCACGAACTTCTTCTTCTCGCAATCGCTGCCCACGGCGCTGGCGATGCTCGTCGCGCTGCTCGGCCTGCTCACGGCGCTCGTCAACGCCCACATGCCGGTGGGCAAGCCGCCGCTGGCCGAAGCCGCGCGCACCGCCGGGTGGATGACGCTGCTCGGCGCGCCGATGATGGCGGTGCTGTTCGTGCTGTTCCCGCGCCTGGGCCCGCTGTGGGGCACGCCGGGCGATGCGATGGCCGGGCGCAGCGGGCTGTCCGCGAACATGCAGGTGGGCAACCTGGCCTCGCTCGCGCTCGACGAGGCGATCGCGCTGCGCGTCAAGTTCGAAGGCCGCATCCCGCCGCAGGCCGACCTGTATTTCCGCGGGCCGGTGCTGTCGCAATTCGACGGGCGCGAGTGGCGGCCGCTGCAGGCGCGCATCGGCGGGCGCGCGATGCCGCTGTTCGGCTCCGCGCAGCTCGAGGTGTCGGGCGAACCCGTGCGCTACGAAGTCACGATGGAGCCGAACAACCGGCCGTGGATCCTCGTGATCGACGCCGCGCGCGATCCGCCGCACGTGCCAGGCTTCCAGACGGCGATGACCAGCGAGATGCAGTGGATCGCCAACCGCCCGGTGACCGACCTGCTGCGCTACTCCGCCGAGAGCTACACGCATTTCCGCGATGGCCCGCGCAACATTGCGGCGCTGCCCCCCGAATACCTGCAATTGCCGCCGGACCTGAACCCGCGGACGATGGAGCTCGCGCGCGAGATGCGCAGCAACCCGGCGCTCGCGCGCGGCGGCCCACCGGCGCTCGTGCAGGCCGCGCTGGAGAAGCTGCGCACGGGCGGCTACAGCTACACGCTCGAGCCCGGCGTGTACGGCGCCAACACCGCCGACGAATTCTGGTTCGACCGCAAGGAGGGCTTCTGCGAACACATCGCGTCGGCATTCGTCGTGCTGATGCGCGACCTGGACATCCCCGCGCGCGTGGTCACGGGCTACCAGGGCGGCGAGCTCAATCCGGTGGACGGCTACTGGATCGTGCGCCAGAGCGACGCGCACGCTTGGGCCGAAGTGTGGCTCGCGGGCCAGGGCTGGGTGCGTGTCGACCCGACGTCGGCCGTCGCGCCGTGGCGCATCGGTTCGCTGCAGCGGCTGGCCGCGCCGCAGAACGTGTTTGCAGCAGCCCTCGGCAATGTGACGCCCGGCCTCGCGCAGAGCCTGCGCTCCGTGTGGGAAGCGGTGAACAATGCGTGGAACCAGCGCATCCTCAACTACACGCAAAGCAAGCAGCTGAACCTGCTCAAGGACATCGGGTTCACGGCGCCGAACTGGGAAGACCTCGCTTACGTGCTGATCATGCTGGTGGTGGGCGTGGCGCTCGGCGGCGCCGTGTGGACGATGTGGGACCGCCGCGAACACGATCCGTGGCTGCGCCTGCTGCATCGCGTGCGCCGCCGGCTCGCCGGCGCCGGCGTCGAACTCGGCGCGGCCGCGCCGCCGCGCCGAATAGCGACCGCCGTCACAGCGCGCTACGGCCCGTCTGGGGCACCATTGGCGGGCTGGCTGCTCAAGCTCGAGATGCTGCGCTACGCGCCGTCATCGCACGAGAGCTTGCGCACGTTGCAAAGAGAACTGAAGCAGATTCCCTGGCCTGCTTGATGCGCTCCGCGTTCCACCGATCCCTCCTCGTCCTGCTCGCCGCCTCCGCCCTCGCCTGCGCTTGCGTTCCCGCCGATGCGGGTTCGCCCGCGCGCAGGGCCGCAGCGGAGCGCTCGCCCTATCACGGCACGCCGTATGCGAAGCGCGAGGATGCGATGGATTGGGCCGAAGCGATGGCGCAGCGCCGCGGCTTGGGGACCTCGTGGGTGCGCGCGGCGATCGGCCACGCGCAGATGCTGCCGGTGATCGTGCGGCTGGTGCAGCCGGCGCCGCCGGGCCAGCCGAAGAACTGGCAGGCGTATCGCAGCCGCTTCATCGAGCCGAGGCGCATCGCGGCTGGAGTGGAGTTCTGGAAGGACAACGAAGCCGTGCTCGCGCGAGCGCAGCAGGATTTCGGCGTGCCGCCGGAGATCATCGTCGGGATCATCGGCGTCGAGACGATCTACGGCCAGCAGATGGGCAACTTCCGCGTGCTCGATGCGCTGGCCACGCTGGCCTTCGACTTCCCCGCGTCGCATCCGCGTGCGCAGGAGCGCACGGACTATTTCCGCGGCGAACTCGAGCAGTTCCTCGTCACCGAGGCGCAGCGCAAGGGCGACCCCCGCAAGCCGCTCGGCAGCTACGCGGGCGCGATGGGCATGGCGCAATTCATGCCGGGCAGCTGGGCGAAATGGGCGATCGACTACGACGGCGACGGCCGCATCGATTTGCGCGGCAGTGCGGCGGACGTGATCGGCTCGGTCGCGAACTACTTCAAGAGCTACGGCTGGCAACCCGGCCTGCCCACGCACTACCCCGTGAGCTTCGACCCGGCGCGGCTCGACCTCGACGCCCTGCTCGCGCCCGACATCTTGCCCACCTTCACACCCGAGAAGTTCACCGATCTCGGCGCGGTGCTCGACACGCCGGGCCGCGAGCATCCCGGCAAGCTCGCCCTGATCGAGTTGCAAAACGGCGACAACCCGCCCGAATACGTGGCCGGCACGGAGAACTTCTACGTCATCACGCGGTACAACTGGTCCAGCTACTACGCAATGGCGGTGATCGAACTGGGGCAGGAGGTCAAGTCGGTGGTCCGGAGCCTGGGTGGCTCTGAAACGGGCCTGCGTTGGGCCGAGAAGGGGCTGGAGGCTAGGCGCGGAAACGGGTCAATACTCCATGTATTGACCCGTTTTCGGAACGACGCGTACGGCCCCTTATCGGCCCAACCCTCCGGGCCGTCGCCAGAAACGCGTCATGCGTCGTTACGGGCTCCTTATGTACATTGAGTACACAGCGTCACCCGCGCCTAGCCTGACGCGTTTCTGGCGGCGGCGCAGGCTCGTTTCAGAGCCACCCAGGCTCCAGGAGGGCGGATCGTGATCGATCGCGCGTCCTGGGCCGCTGCATGGCGGGGTCTTGGCGCCGCCGGCGACGGCGCCGAATTGCACCGGCGGCTCATCGCATGCTGGAGCGAGAAGCACCGCCACTACCACACGCTGCAGCACCTGCGCGAATGCCTCGAGTACTTCGAGCTTTCCCGCACCGACATGCGCGAGCCCGCGGAAATCGCGATTGCGCTGTGGTTCCACGACGCGTTCTACGACCCGCGACAGGGCGACAACGAGAAACGCAGCGCGGACTGGGCGCGCGAGGCCGCGCAAGCCGACGGCGTCGCGCCGGGCGTCGCGCAACGCGTGCACGCCATGGTGATGACCACGCAGGACCACATGCCGCAGCCCGACGCGGACATGCAGTTGCTGGTGGACATCGACCTGTCGATCTTCGGCGCGCCGCCCGAACGCTTCCACGAATCCGACGAGCAGATCCGCCGCGAATACGCGCACGTGCCGGAACTTGAATGGCGCACCCGGCGCAAGCGCGTGCTGCGCGGCTTCCTCGACCGCCCGCGGCTTTACGGGACGGAGCGCTTCCACGCGATGCTGGAACAGCGAGCGCGCCATAACATCGGCGGCGCGCTCGCGCGGCTCGAGGGCTGAGCTAGCCTTCGGCCTGCGACAGCGCCAGCCGCGCGTGCAACGCCTGCACGACGCGATCGACCTGCTTCGCGCGCGATTCCTTGAAGCCGCGGCGGAACAGGCGCATCGTGGGGTACCACGGTGAATCCTCGCGCTCGAGCAGCCAGCGCCAGTCGGCATTGGGCGGCAGCAGCACCCAGACTTCCTTGCCCAGCGCGCCGGCCAGGTGCGCGACGGACGTGTCGACGGTGACCACGATGTCGAGGTTCCCGATCATCGCGGCGCTGTCGGTGAAATCATGCCAATCGTGCGTGAGATCGACGAGCTGGTCGGCCGACGGCTCGACGTCGGTGAATGTGCCGCAATCGCCCTTTTGCAGGCTGAAGCATTGCAGCTGCGGCAGCGCGAAAATCGGCGCGAGCTGCGACAGCCGCACCGCGCGGTTGTTGTTGTTGACCTGCTTGAGCGACCCCGACCACGCGAGGCCGACGCGCAGGCGGCCCTCGGCCGGCGGCATGCGCTGCGCCCATTCCTGCACCTTCGCTTCGGGCGC
>DATBPW010000096.1:0-2682 GCA_036561125.1 Ramlibacter sp.
GGCGAGCGCTTCCTCGACCTGTGGCGCGTGTTCCTGGCCGCGTGCAGCTTCGTGTTCGTCGCGATCCTCGCGGCGGTGTTCCTTGCGCTGCGCCGCGGCCCGCGCGCCGACGACACGACGCCGCCGGATCTCACGACCGTCAACCGGCCCGAGCCCGCGGCGCGCCGCAACGTGACGCGCGCCGCGGTGGTGTCGGGACTGGCGCTGGTGGCCCTCATCGCCGCGAGCGCCTTCACCGACCGCGCGCTGGCGCGCCTGTCGCTCGCGCAAGCGGTGCACGTCGAGGTCACGGGCAACCAGTGGTGGTGGTCGTTGCGCTACACCGACGGCGCCGACGTGCACGACATCTTCACCACCGCCAACGAGATGCACATCCCGGTCGGCCGCCCGGTCCTCCTCAAGCTCGATGCGGCCGACGTGATCCACAGCTTCTGGGTGCCCAGCCTCGCCGGCAAGAAGGACCTGGTCCCCGGGCGCACCGCACTGCTCGAGATCCGCGCCGACAAGCCCGGCATCTACCGCGGCCAGTGCGCGGAGTACTGCGGGCTGGAACACGCGCTGATGGGATTGCTGGTGATCGCCGACCCGCCCGACCAATATGAGCAATGGGCCGCCGCGCAACGCCAGCCGGCACCGGACCCCGCCGATGCGAAGGCGCAGCGCGGCAAGCAGGTGTTCCAGTCGTCGAGTTGCGCCATGTGCCATGCGATCGAAGGCGCGGACTTCGCCGGCGCGCAGCACGCCCCCGACCTCACGCATGTCGCGAGCCGCGAGACACTCGCTGCGGGGACGCTGAAGAATACGCCGGGCAACCTGTCGGCGTGGATCCGCAGCCCGCAGACGTTCAAGCCGGGCACCGCCATGCCGGCCACGCCGCTGTCGCAGGACGACCTCGATGCGATCGTCGCGTACCTCGGGGAGCTGAAATGACGCGCGGGCCGCTGGGCGAGGAACCCGCCAGCGGCGCCGATGCGCCGCGGCTGATGGACGGCCCGCCGCCGGGCTCGCGAGAGGCCGCCGCGCTCGACGCGACCTGGGCCGACCCGCCGGGCTTCTTCGGCTGGTTTTGCGCCGTCAACCACAAGAACATCGCGAAGCGATTCATCGTCACATGTCTCGTGTTCTTCGCGCTGGCGGGGCTGATGGCCCTCGTCATGCGCACGCAGCTCGCGCGGCCGGAGAACCACGTCGTCGGCCCGGACATGTACGACCAGCTGTTCACGACGCACGGCTCGGCCATGATGTTCCTGTTCGCCGTGCCGGTGATGCAGGCGGTCGCGAGCTACCTGCTGCCGCTGATGCTGGGCACGCGCAACGTCGCGTTCCCGCGCATGAACGCCTTCGCCTACTGGATCTTCCTGTTCGGCGGGATCATGTTGTTCACCGCGTTCGCGACGAACACCGGCCCCGATGCAGGCTGGTTCGCGTACGTCCCGCTGTCCGGTCCCGATTATTCGCCGGGCAAGCGCACCGACATGTGGGCGCAGATGATCACCTTCACCGAGCTGTCGGCGTTGCTCGAAGCCATCGTGATCATCACCACGGTGTTCAAGTTCCGCGCGCCGGGCATGACGATGAACCGCATCCCGCTGTTCGCGTGGGCCATGCTCGTGGTCGCGTTCATGGTGCTGTTCGCGATGCCTGCCGTGATGCTGGCGAGCTCGGCGCTCATCATGGACCGCCTCATCGGCACGCACTTCTTCAACCCGTCCGAAGGCGGCGACGCGCTCCTGTGGCAGCACCTGTTCTGGTTCTTCGGCCATCCCGAGGTGTACCTGATCTTCATCCCCGGCCTGGGCTTCATGTCGTCGATCATCCCGACGTTTTCGCGCCGGCCGCAGTTCGGCTACACGGCGATGGTGCTGTCGCTGATCACGACGGCGTTCCTCGCCTTCGGCCTGTGGGTGCACCACATGTTCGCGACCAACGTGCCGGAGATGGGCAAGAGCTTCTTCACCGCCGCGAGCCTGCTGATCGCCATCCCGTCGGCGGTGCAGATCTTCTGCTGGATCGCGACGCTGTGGACCGGGCGCATCAACCTGAAAGTGCCGATGCTCTATGCGCTGTCGTTCTTCGTCATCCTCGTGCTCGGCGGCCTGACCGGACTGATGCTCGGCTCGGTGCCGCTCGACACGCAGGTGACCGACACGTACTTCGTCGTCGCGCACCTGCACTACGTGCTGCTCGGCGGCGCGGTGTTCCCGCTGTTCGGCGCGTTCTATTACTGGTTCCCCAAGATCACGGGGCGGATGATGGGCGAGGCACTCGGGCGCTGGTCGTTCTGGCTGATGTTCATCGGCTTCAACGTCACTTTCTTCCCGATGCACATCCTCGGCCTGCACGGCATGCCGCGCCGCGTGTGGACCTACCAGTCCGGCATGGGCTGGGACGCGCTCAACCTCACGGCGACGATCGGCGCGTACACGCTCGCGACCGGCTTCCTGCTCACGCTCGTCAATGCGATCCGCAGCACCAGGGCCGGCGCCCTGGCCCCGGCGAACCCGTGGGGCGCGGGAACGCTCGAATGGACCACGAGCTCGCCGCCGCCGGTGTGCAACTTCCACGCGATTCCCGTCGTGCACGGGCGCGACCCCGCGTGGCAGCCGGCGCCGGAAGGCTCGCCCGCGATCGTGTCGGGCCTCGCCGCGGATGCGCGCGAGCAGCTGGTCACCACTGTGCTCG
>DATBPW010000097.1:0-4562 GCA_036561125.1 Ramlibacter sp.
GCCTACTACAACGAGGACCAGCACATCCTCGAGGGCTACGTCAGCGGCGCGGTGGACTACCTGCACAAGCCGGTGAACCCGGCGGTGCTGCGCAGCAAGGTCGCGGTGTTCGCGGAGCTGCATCGCAAGGGCCGCGCGCTCGAAGCGTCCAACCGCCTGCTCCTGAACGAAGTGGCCGAGCGCCGCAACGCCGAGGAGATGCTGGGCGAGCTCAACCGCACGCTGGACAGGCGCGTGCGCGAGCGCACGTCCGAGCTGCAGCAAAGCGAAGGGCGCATGCGAGAGGCGAACCGGCGCAAGGACGAATTCCTCGCGACACTGGCGCACGAGCTGCGCAACCCGCTCGCGCCCGTGCGCAACGCGGTGGAGTTGCTCAAGCGCCAGGCCAACGAACCGGACCGCGTGGGCTGGGCCACCGAACTGATCGACCGGCAGGTGACGCTGTTCTCACGGCTGATCGACGACCTCATGGACGTGAGCCGCATCAACCAGGGCCGCATCGAATTGCGGCGCGAGGTGATCACGCTGGGCGACGTGCTGTCCGACGCGGTCGAGACCGTCCGCCCGCATATCGAATCGGCGGGCCACGAGCTCGCCGTGCTGCTGCCCGACCAGCAGCTGGCCGTCAGCGCGGACCGCACCCGGCTCGCGCAGGCGTTCGTCAACTTGCTGCACAACGCCACCAAGTACACCGACCCGGGCGGTCGCATCGAAGTGGGCGTGCTCGTCGAAAAGGGTGCCGCGATCGTCACCGTGCGCGACACGGGCATCGGCATTCCGGCGGACCGGCTCGAGTCGGTGTTCGAGATGTTCTCGCAGGTGGAATCGGCGATCTCGCGCTCGCGCGGCGGGCTGGGCATCGGGCTGTCGCTGACGCAGCGGCTGGTGCAGATGCACGGCGGCAGCGTGAAGGCGTACAGCGAAGGGCCCGGCAAGGGCAGCCGCTTCCATGTGCACCTGCCGCTGGTGCAGCCCATGGACGGCGCGCAACCTGGGCAGCGCGCGCCGCAAGCGCACGCCGATTCCGCCGCACCGCTGAAGGTGCTCATTGCCGACGACAACGTCGATGCCGCCGACACGCTCGGCGCGCTGATGGAGGTGATGGGCCATCAGGTCCGGTCGGTGCACGACGGCGAGTCGGCGGTCAGCGCGGCGGCGCAGTTCGCGCCGCATATCGTGATCCTCGACATCGGCATGCCGCGGCTGAACGGCTACGAGGCCTGCCGCCGCATCCGCGCGCAACACCACGAGCACCGGCCGCTGATGGTCGCGCTCACGGGCTGGGGGCAGGAGCAGGACATCGCGCAATCGCAGGCCGCCGGCTTCGACCGGCACCTGGTCAAGCCGATCGAGGCCGCAGCGCTGGAGCAGCTGTTCGATGCGCAGGCGCTCGCGGCATTGCGCGAGAGCGGCAAGAAGGGCAGCGCCTAGCGCCTACTTGCGGCGCGCCTTCTCGTTCACGGCGACCGCCGCGCGCACGAGCGCCTTGAACGCGGCGGCATCGACCTGGTCGCCTTCCGCGAAGTCGATCGCGCGGCGCGCGTTGCCGTCCAGGCTCGAGTTGAAGATCTTCTTCGGGTCCGGCACCGACGCGCCTTTCAGGAAGGTCAGCTTCACCTTGCCCTTGTAGGCCTCGCCGGTGCAGATGATCCCCTCGTGCGACCACACGGGCACGTCCCACTTCCATTCCTCGACCACTTCGGGGTCGACCTCGTGAATGAGCTCGCGCACCCGCGCGAGTGTGTCGCCGCGCCAGTCGGCGAGTTCGCGGATGCGCGCGGTGATCGGGTCGGCGCTGGCGGATGGGGATTTCCTTGCAGGCATGCGCCGTCGCTCAGTGCTTGACGTTGAAACTGAAGCGGAAAGGATAGTCCATCTGGCACGGCACGCCCTTGCACAAGGCGGGCTTGAACTTGGTGATCGACAACACCGTCGCCGCGGCCTTCGTCATCTCGTCATCCGGGTTGCCGATCGCCTTGATCTGCACGACGTTGCCGTTGCGATCGACGGTCGCCATCAGGTACAGCTCGCCCGACACCAGCAGGGCTTGCTGGAGTTTCGCCATCGCCCGGTGAATCGGCTTGAGGCCGAGCGCCGGAAACGGAGGCTCGTCGCCGGGGCCCATGCTTTCATAGAACTGGTTCACCGACGCTTTTTCCTCGGGCGTCAGTTCGTTCCAGGTCTTGTTGATCGGGATGCCCGACCCGTGCGTGAGCTCCTGGCGGATCATCGAACCCGTGTGAGGCTCGTCCTCCAGGACGCCGTGTTGTGGGGGCGCCGGCTGCGCGAAGGCCGGGGCACAGAACAACAGGGCGAGCAGGGCGCGAAGAAGGTTTGGGTAGGACTGCATGCCCACGAGTGTTGACGAAAACGGCATCAGTCTCGACAAGCCGCGGCATGCGACGTGATATTCGTCACGACCGGTCGCAGACGATGCGAAACCGCAGCCCCGGTTTGCTGCCGAACTGGGGCGGCTTGGTGAAGCGCTCCACCAGCACCCCGCCGTTGGACACGATGACGCGCTGCGATGCGACGTTGTCCGGATCGGTCGTGAGCTCGACGTACGGCAGCCCCACGGCCTTCGCTTCCGGAAGCAGTTGCGCGAGCGCCGCCTTCGCGTAGCCGCGCCCTTGCTTCCACGGAACGACGGCGTAGCCGATGTGACCGAGACAGTGCGGCGGCAGCGCGGTCGTTCCTTCCTGCCACCGGAAGCCGATGCTTCCGCAGAACTCGCCGTCCCACAACCAGCGCCGAAAGCCGGGAATGCGATCGACGACCGAGCCGTCGGGAAGAATCACCGGCGGACCTTTTGCTTCGCGGTCCTCCATCGACGCGATGAACGCATGGGCGTCGGCCCTCACGCGCGCAAGTTCTTCTTGCGCCGCTTCGGGGCGCAGGTTGTCAGCGGACCACCCACGCTGCAGCGCCGCGACATAGCTTGGCAAGTGGAGTTCGGAAGGGCGGACGAGGTGCATCTTTCGGCGTGATGTCGGCGCTACTCGCCCTGCGCATCCAGCCAATCCCGTGCCTCGGAAGGATTCATTCGGGCTTGCGGGCGATGACGGTCGAAAAGCACTTCATGGTATTGCCGGGTGCGGGGAAATTGTCTTGCGCGCAGGCGCTGATGTTCCAGCCCGCGAACCGCTCCTCCAGCTGCTGCGGTGCAAAGAGGCAGTAGCCGGACGGATCGAACATCGCGTGATAGGTGGTGCCTTCGACGAGGACGTTGACGACGGCGACGCCGCCCGGGCGGACGTGGTCCTGCAGGCTGCGCAGCTGCGCGAGTGCAGCCTCGCAATCGAAGAACATGAGCAGGCCGATGCACACGACGCAGTCGAACTGCTCGCGCAGCACGTAGGTGCGCAGATCGCATTCCTGCGCGTCGATCGCAAGCGACTCCTGCCGCGCGGCCTCGCGCAAATGCTCGATCGCGGCAGGGCTCGCATCGAGCGCGACGACCTCGCATCCGCCTCGCGCCGCGGCCAGCGCGAGGTTGCCGAGGCCGCAGCCGTAATCGAGGACCCGTCCGCGCAAATGGGGCAGCGCCGCCGCCTCGAACGGGTTGAGGCGATAGTCGTGCTCGACCACCTGACGGCGGAACTGGGCGTCGAAGAAACGGATGCTGGCGTCGGTGGGCATGGAATCACGGTCGGCGCGGCCGCTAACCGCCCGCATCGTCGAGCCAGTCGCGCGCTTCCGCGAGGCTCAGGAACGTGCGCAGCTTCAACCCCGACTTCTGCGCGGCGCGTTCGCTGTTGCCGGTGCGGTAGCGCGCGGGCACCACGGTGGCCATCTTCTGCAGGAAGCCGAGCTTGTCGGCGATGTACACGCCCAGCTGGATGTGGTCGGTGAAGGCGAGGTCCTGCTCCACCTCGAGCAGGTCGACGAGTGCGCGGGGGCGCTGCTCATCCGTGCAGATCGTGGCGACGAGGTCGGCGAACCCCTTCAGGTCCGCGAGCGTCGCCCGTCCCTGGCCGACCACGACGAGGAGATCGGCCTCGCGCTGCACCGTGACGGCAAGAGCCATCCCCGCAATTTAACGCACGCGGCGCCGCAGGTCACCACCCGTGCGCAAGGATGAAGTCCCGGATGCGCGCGGCCACCCACGCCGAGCCTTCCTGCACGAAGTGGATTTCGTCGTAACGCAGGTGGCGCGGCACCACATCGTTGTTGTGGTCCTGCACTTCGTTGGGATCGTTGGGGTCGTACATGGCAACGAGCGGGTTGCGCACTTCGAGGTAGTTGTCCGGGTATGTCGCCGCGAAATACGCGTTCAGCTCGAGGATGATCGGGTAGTACGGGCCGCCCTTGATGCCCAGCGACGAGGCCTCGTTGATCATCGACATGATCACGAAGCGGTTGTTGCCGGGCGCGAGCGCCGCAATCATGTTCGCGATGTCCTGCTTGATCTGGTCGGGCTGCATCACGTTGTTGTGGCCGCACCAGAAGACCTGGACCCAGTTGTGCCTGGCGCCGTCGGCCATCTCGCGCGCGGCGACCTGTGTCGAGGTCTCGCCGATGCCGCTGCCGTCGAACACGGTGCGGTCCTGCATGTCGAAGCC
>DATBPW010000098.1:0-4853 GCA_036561125.1 Ramlibacter sp.
CAGCACGCCCTGCTGGAACTTCAGCCACAAGCGCGGCACGGAGATGAAGTGCGTCGGCCGCGCGCGGCGCAGGTCGGCCACGAACGTCGCGAGCGAGTCCGAAAAGAACACGTGCGTGCCGCCGTCGACCAGCGACGCCGCCTCGATCCAGGCACGCTCGAACACGTGCGCCAGCGGCAGGTACGAGATGCAGCGGCTGTCCGTGGTCGCGCCGATGCGGTCGCGGATGTCGCGGGCGATGCCTTCCGCCGCGCGGCTGATCGCGGCGAAGGTGATCATCACGCCTTTGGGCCGCCCGGTGGACCCTGACGTGTAGATGATCATCGCGAGCTCGTCGGGGCCGCGCTGCACGTCGCCTTCGAGCGGGCGCGTGCGCGCCACCACGCGCTCCCACGTGTCGAACTGCACGGGCGGCGCGAGCGGCAGTGCGATGCACGGCAGCTGCGGGGGCACGCCCTCCTGCTGCTTGTCCCACAGGTCGAGCTTGCCGACGAACAGCAGGCTTGCCTCGCTGTGCTCCAGCACGAAACGGATGGTGGCCGCCGTTTCGGTGGGGAAGATCGCGACGGTCGTGTACCCGGCCATCCACACGGCCAGTTCCGCCATGAAGAAGTGCGCCGTGTTCTTCGACAGGATCGCGATGCGCGCGCCGCGCTCGAAGCCCAGGCCGCGCAGGTGCGCGGCCATGCGGCGGGCCTGGTCCATCGCCTGCGCCCACGTGTAGTCCACGACGCGTCCGCCGCCGAGCGGCTGGGTGAGGAAGACACGGTCGGCGCGCTCGCGCTCGTGCGCGAAGACATGGTCGAGGATCAGGCGGCCCATGGTCGAAGTGTGGCCGCCGCGGCGGCGATGTCCTTGTCGAAAGTCAAGGCCGGCGCGGGTCCGGTCAACGCCCCAGCCCGAGCCGCTTCAGCAGCAGCCCCAGTGTCGGCGCCTGCACCAGCAGGCTGAACAGCACGACCGCGTAGGTGCCCAGCACGAGCAGGTCCTTCTGCCCGAAATCCGGCAGCGACAGGGCGAGCGCCACCGACAGCCCGCCGCGCAGGCCGCCCCAGGTGAGCACCTTCACCGCGTGCGGCGTGCGCCGTTGCAGGAACGGGCGCAGCACGATCGCCGGCGCACCGACGCTGATGAAGCGCGCAACGAGCACCACCGGCACGAGCGCGACGACCGGCAGCCACGATTCCTCCGCGCGCATGAGCGAGAGCAGCGTCAGGGCCAGGAGGCCGAACAGCATCAGGTTCAGGAGCTCATCGAGCAGGTCCCAGAACTCGAACAGCCGCTGGCGCGTGGTGTCGCTCATCGCGTCGCGGGCGCCGTGGTTGCCGATCACCAGGCCCATGACGACCGTCGCCAGCGGCGCGGAGACATGCAGGCGCTCGGCGAGCGCATAACCGCCGGTGGCCAGCGCGATCGTGATGAGGATCTCCACCGGATGGCTGTCGACGCCCTTGAGCATGAGGAACGCGCCATAGCCGACGACGAGCCCCACGCCGACCGCGCCCAGCACTTCGAGCGCGAGCAGCCCGGCGACGCCGGTCCACGTCGGCTCCATCGCGCCCGTCGCGATCCCGAGCAGCGTCAGGTACGCGACGACGCCCATGCCGTCGTTGAAGAGGCTCTCGCCGGCGATGTCCATCTCGAGCGCCTTCGGCGCGCTCACCTTCTTCAGCACGCCGAGCACGGCGATCGGGTCGGTCGGCGAGATGAGCGCGCCGAACATCAGGCACCATTTCAATTCGACGGTCTCGCCGAGCGCGCCCAGCACCCACCACGAGCCGCAGCCGACGAGCACCGTCGAAATCAGCACGCCGATTGTCGAGAGCACGAGCACCGGCCACTTCTGCCGCGCGAGCTGCGCGAAATCGATGTGCAGGCTGCTCGCGAACAGCAACACGCCGAGGAAGCCGTGAAAGACGAGTTCCGGGAAGTCGATGCGCGATGCCAGCGCGCCGGCCCACTCGACCACCGACGGCACATGGCGGCCGACGATTGCGAGCGCGAACGCCAGCAACGACCCGGCCGCGGTGATGCCGATGATGTCCGGCAGGTGGATGAAGCGGTAGTTGACGAAGCCGAGCACCGCGACGATGGCGACGAGCATGCCGACGAGTTCGAAGGCCGACATCAGCGTGCGACGATTTCGAGCAGCGCCTGCGCCGTCTTCAGCGCCGCGCCCTGGTGGGTGGATGCGAATTCGCGCGCCGCCTCGGCCGCGATCGCGTGCTTTTGCCGGTCGCACGCCAGCGCGACGGCCGCACGCACGCCGGCCGCCATGTCGCCGACGCGCATCGCGGCGCCGGATTCCTGCGCCAGTTGCGCCGCTTCGGCGAAGTTGAACGTGTGCGGCCCCATGACGACCGGGCAGCCGCACGCCGCGGCTTCGATCAGGTTCTGCCCGCCGAGGCGTTCGAAGCTGCCGCCCAGCAGCGCGACATCCGCGAGCCCGTAGTACATCGCCATCTCGCCGAGCGAATCGCCGATCCACACCGGCGCGGGCTGCGGCGCGTCGCGCCACTGGCTGCGCCGCGACGCCGGCAGGCCGGCCTGCTGCGCAAGCTGCGCCACTTCGTCGAAACGCTGCGGATGGCGCGGCACGACGAGCCATTGAACGTCCACGGGCGTCGCGCGCACCAGGCGGAAGAACTCCCCTTCTTCGCCTTCGCGCGAGCTCGCGAACATCACGACCGGCCGGCCGAGCGCTTGCCGCCATCCGCGCCCGCGCTGCAGCTGCACGGCGTCCGGCGTCGCGTCGAACTTCACGTTGCCGAAGACATGCTTGACGGTCGCGCCCGCGCGCGCGAGCCGCTGCGCATCGCCCTGCGTCTGCGCCCACACGGCCGTCAATGCGCCGTACGCGGACCGCGCGAGCCGCGCCAGGCGCAGCGTCTGCTTGAGCGACTTGGGCGACAGCCGCGCGTTCGCCAGCACGAGCGGCACGTCGCGCGCCCGGCATTCGGCGACGATGTTCGGCCACATCTCCGTTTCCATCAGCACGCCTGCGCTCGGGCGGAAGTGGTTGAGGAAGCCGCGCACGGCTTTCGGCGTGTCCCACGGCAGCCATGCCTGCATGTCGCCGGGCCGCACGAGCTTCTCGCCTTCGGCGCGGCCCGTCGCGGTGCCATGCGTGAGCAGGACGCGGATGCCGGGCTGCAACTCGCGCAACTTGGCCACGACGATCGCGGCGGCGCGGGTTTCGCCGAGCGACACGGCGTGGATCCACAAAGCGCCGGGCTGCACGCTGCCTTCGTAGCGCCCGAACCGCTCGTCCACGTGCGCGAGGTAACCGGGCTCCATGCGGCCGCGGCGGCGCAGCTTCTGCCGCAACAACGGCTGCATGCCGGTCATCGCGAGCGAGTACAGGCGCCGCAGCATCATGCCCTCGCGCTCACGGCTTGCCACGCGGACCAAACCGCAGCGACGCTGGGCGTGGGTTGCGCATACACCGCGCGCTGGCGCGCCGATTCGATCGGCCCCGTGCGCCAGTGCGTGTCGAAGTTGTAGAGCTGCACGTGCGGCAGGTCGAGCGCCACGGCGATGTGCGACAGGCCGCTGTCCACGCCGACCACGCCCGCGCAAGAAGCCATGCGGTCCGTCAGTGCGCCGAGGTCCAGGCGCGGCCATACGCTCGCCGCATCGCCCAGCGCGCGTGCGATCGTCTCGCTGCGCGCGCGCTCCTCGTCGTTGCCGTGCGGCAGGCCGATCGTGTGGCCTTGCGCCATGAGACGCCGGCCCAGCTCGAGCCAGTTTTCGACCGGCCAGCACTTGTCGTCGCGCGACGTCCCATGCACGAAGCAGACTTCGTTCGTGCGCTGCGCCGCATGCGCCTTCAAGCCGAAGCGCAATTGCGGCGGCACCGCGTAGCCGAGCGAGCGCGAGCAGATCTCGCGCGCACGTTCCACCGCGTGCACATGCGGCTCGAGCTGGATCGCGACGTCGGCGACCCAACGGGTCGGCACCTCGTAGCTTGCGCCTTCCGTGCGATTGGCCATGGCGAAGCGCTTGCCGTTGTCGCTCACGCGGGCCGCGCGCGCGATCAATGCCGACTTCGTCAGGCCCTGCAGGTCGATGACGGCGTCGTAGCGCACGCTGCGCAGGCGTTTGCGGAAGGTGCGCCAGGCGCTGCGCGTCTCGTGCGACAGCGGCGACTTGCTCCAGCGCCGCAGCTCGCAGGGGATCGCCTCATCGACGCCGTCGCAGCGCGCCACCAGTGGCGCGAAGCCTTTCTCGACCACCCAGTCGAGCTGCGCACCCGGCACGCAAGCGCGGATGTCCTGCACGGCCGGCATCGTGTGCACGACGTCCCCCAGCGAGGAGAGCTTGACGATGAGGACCCTCACGGGGGCCCATTGTGCCTGCCTCAGTGGGCCGCGGTTTCGATCGCGGCGTCGGGCTTCACCGAGCGCAGCAGCCCGAGCATTTCGTGCTCGATGCGATGCAGCGCCTCGGGTGTCTGCCCCTCGAAACGCAGCACCAGCACCGGCGTGGTGTTCGACGCGCGGATCAGGCCGAAGCCGTCCGGCCAGTCCACGCGCACGCCGTCGATCGTCGACACCTGCGCGCCGCCGCCGAACTTCGCCGCGGTTTGCAGCTTTTCCACGATCGCGTGCGGTTCGCCCTCGGCGCATTTCACGTTCAGCTCCGGCGTGGAGAAGCTCGTGGGCAGGCTGTCGAGCACGGCGCTCGGGTCGTCGGAGCGCGACAGGATCTCCAGGATGCGGCAGCCCGCGTACGTGCCGTCGTCGAAGCCGAACCAGCGCTCCTTGAAGAAGATGTGGCCGCTCATCTCGCCGCCCAGCGGCGCGCCCACTTCGCGCATCTTCGCCTTGATCAGCGAGTGGCCCGTCTTGTAC
>DATBPW010000099.1:0-12549 GCA_036561125.1 Ramlibacter sp.
TCCAGCCGCGCGAGCAGCGCCGCGACATCGACGATCCACGCCAGCGCGGGCACGCCCTGGTCCTCGGCGCGGAAGTACAGCTCGCCGCCGGCATCGCCGTGGATCTCCAGCCGGCACACCGGCGTGGCGTGCGCCGCATCCGGCCACGCGCGCAGTTGCTCGAGCAAATCCTTCGACGCCGGATTGAGCGCATAGGCGCGCACGTCGCTGTGCGCACCCGCGCCGGTCGCGGGCCCGCGCACGAGCCCCACGCGCAGCCGGTCGCGCGCGAGCAGGAGCGCGAGCGTGCGGCCGACGATGCCGGCGCCGCGGATGCATACATCGAGGGGCATGGGAGGGATTGTCCGGACGGAAGCGCAATTGTAGGAGCGGGGCACAATCGCGCCTCATGAGCAGCAACCATCCCGAAGTTCGCACCCGCATCGCCCGCCTTTTCGTCTATCCCGTGAAATCCTGCGCAGGCGTGGAAGTGCCCGAAGCCCTGCTCACCGAAACCGGCCTGGACCTCGATCGCGCGTGGATGGTCGTCGACGACAAGGGCGAATTCGTCACGCAGCGCGAGCTGCCGCGCATGGCACTGGTCAAGACGCAGCTGAAGCGCTACGAGGTCATCCTGCGTGCGCCGGGCATGCTGCCGCTGCACCTGGCCGCGGACCAGGTCGAAAAACCCGCGCGCGTGCGCGTGTGGAAGGACGAGGTCGATGCGTGGGACATGGGCGACGTGGCCGCGCAATGGTTCTCGGATTTCCTCGGCCGCAAGCTGCGCGTGGCGCGGTTCGATCCCGAAGTGCGGCGTGCTTCCGACAAGAAGTGGACCGGGGACATCGAGGCGCTGAACCAGTTCAGCGACGCGTACCCGCTGCTCGTCGCCAGCGAAGGCTCGCTCGCCGAACTCAATCGCCGTCTCGCGCAGGCGGGGCACGCACCGGTGGGCATCGAGCGCTTCCGCCCGAACATCGTGCTGGCCGGGCTCGAAACGCAGGACGAGGATCGCCTCGGCGAGATCCGCATCGAAGCCGATTCGCCGGTGCGCATCAAGCCGGTCAAGCCGTGCACACGCTGCACGATTCCCGACGTCGACCCGGCGACCGCGCAGCAGTCGACAATCGTCGCCGATACGCTGCGCGCCTATCGCGCCAACGAACGCATCGGCGGCGCGATTACCTTCGCGATGAATGCGGTCGTGCTCGAAGGCGTCGACGCGACGCTGCGCGTCGGGCAGGACGTCACTGCGAACTGGGCTTTCGCATAAGCGGCAGCACCTGGGCGCCGCCGGACGGGTGCGCGGGCAGCGTGCTGTCGCCGTCGCTGAGCGCCGAGTCGGGCCCGAGCGCTTGCGGCTGGGTGTTCACCGGCTCCAGAAAGCGGATCGGGCGGCGCGTGCGCGGCGACATGCTGGCGAGCAGTTCGTCCAGCGCGTCCGACAACTCGTCGGGCTCGCCGGGGCGCTCTTCCAGCAGCACGGCCGCGATGTGGAACTGCAGCGTCACCTCGGGCTTGAGGCCCTTGAGCGGGATCAGGCCGGCGGCGATCAGGCGCGCCGCGCGGTCGGTGACCGCGATGCGCGAAGTTGCGCCTTCGATGATCAACCCGAAGCGCGCCTCGCCGATGCGGCTGACGGTGTCGACGTCGCGCAGCAGGCGCCGCAGCTTGATCACGCTGCGCAGCAGGCTTTGTTCGGCGACGGCGGAGCCGAACTGCGCCTTGATGTGCGGGTAGTTCACCAGGTCGATGAACACCACGGCGGCGTCGTCGCCGTCGCGCTTGTAGCGCGCGACGACCTGGCGCAAGCGGTCGTGGTACAGGTGCGCGGCCAGCAGGCCGGTGAGCGCGTCCTGCGTCGACAGGGCGAGCTCGCGGATCTCCGCGCCGTGGCGCTCGCGCGAGCGGATGTTCAGTGCGACGAGCAGCAGCGGCACCTCGATGCCCATCGCCACGACCACCGCGTACTGCGTGCCGAACGACACCGGCAGCCAGCCGCCCGTGCGCAGCACGGCGAGCATGACGGCGATCGTGAGCGGCACGTAGGCCAGCAGCACCCACAGGCCGACCTTGTCGCCGCGGCGCCAGGCGATGAACGAGATCCACAGGTTGATCACCATCGCGAGCGCGATGTAGCCGCTGGCGATCGCCAGCGCGGTGGGCTTGTGCAGCAGCGGGAACGCGGCCGCGAGTGCGATGCCGGCCAGACCGAGCCCGAACACGAAGCGGTCGAACAGCGGGTGCCGCCCCGGGATGCCGATCAGGTTGCGCACGAACAGCAGCGCGGCGGCGCCGGTGAGCAGCGCGAGCATGCCTTGCGGGTCGTCGCCCAGCGCGCCGAAACGCGGCCACAGCAGGTGCGCGGCGGCGCCGGTGTATGCGGCGACGCCGAGCGTGGTCACCACAGCGTAGCCCGCGTACCAGCCGTACACGCCGTCGCGGTACACGAGCGCCTGCGCGACGCACGCGGTGACCAGCAGCAGCAGCGCGCCGAACGCGAGGCCCAGGCCGAGGTACTCGAGCTGCACGCGTTCGTCATACGCCGATTCGGAAAGCACCTGCACGGGGAAATTCGCGGGCGTGAGATGGTGGATGCGCGCATAGACCTCGCGCGGCTGGCCCTGCGGCAGGTCCAGGCGGAAATGCGGGTAGCGCCCGGGCTCGTTCCACGACGCGACCGCGAGCGTATCGCCCGCGGACTGCCCGACCCATTGGCCGCGCTCGTTCTGCTGGTACAGCGTCACCGAGTCGAGTGTCGGCATGGGAAACGCCATGATCCAGCCGCGCTCGGCGTTGCGGCCGCGCACGAGCTTCCAGCGCAGCCACAGGTTGCCCTGTTCGCCCAGCGACCAGATGCGCTGCGGGTCGGCGGGCCGGAACGCGCCCGCCTGCGCTTGCGTGACCTGGTCGATGGTCGCCGTGCCGGCGGGGTCGAACCATTCGCCGGCGGCTTCCATCGCGTCGACCTGCAGCTGCGCATCGGTGAGGGCGGTCGCCGGCCGCGCCGAGGCCGCGGCAGCGGCCCAACCCGGCAGGCAGGCGGCCAGGGCAATGCAGGCCGCGGCGAGGCCGCGCCACGCGCATCGCATAAACTTTCCTGTTTCTCCTTGCGGGGCAGTCATGAGTTTGAAGTGCGGGATCGTCGGATTGCCGAACGTCGGGAAGTCGACGCTGTTCAATGCGTTGACCCGGGCCGGCATCGCCGCGGAAAACTATCCGTTCTGCACGATCGAGCCGAACGTGGGCATCGTGGAACTGCCCGACCCCCGGCTCGCGCAGCTCGCCGCGATCGTCAAGCCGGAGCGGATCGTGCCAGCCATCGTCGAGTTTGTCGACATCGCGGGACTGGTCGCCGGCGCGAGCAAGGGCGAGGGCCTGGGCAACCAGTTCCTCGCGCACATCCGCGAAACGGATGCGATCGTCAATGTGGTGCGCTGCTTCGATGACCCGAACGTGGTGCACGTCGCGGGCAAGGTCGACCCGGTCGCCGACATCGAGGTGATCCAGACCGAGCTGTGCCTCGCGGACCTCGGCACGGTCGACAAGAGCCTGGCGCGCTATTCGA
This sequence comes from Ramlibacter sp., assembly GCA_036561125.1. Lineage (GTDB taxonomy): Bacteria > Pseudomonadota > Gammaproteobacteria > Burkholderiales > Burkholderiaceae_C > Ramlibacter. The sequence continues at coordinate 3,548 of DATBPW010000099.1, forward strand.
AGGCCGCGAAGTCGGGCAACGACAAGGAAGCGGCCAAGCTCGTGAATGTGCTCACGAAAGTGCAGGCGCACCTCGACGAAGGGAAGCCCGTGCGCACGCTCGCGCTCAACGACGAAGAGAAGGCGCTGATCCGGCCGCTGTTCCTGATCACGGCGAAGCCGGCGATGTTCGTCGGCAACGTCGACGAGAGCGGCTACCACGACAACCCGCACCTCGACCGCCTGCGCGAATACGCGCAGAAGCAGCACGCGCCCGTCGTGGTGATCTGCGCCAAGATCGAGTCCGAGATCGCCGAGATGGACGACGAGGACAAGAAGATGTTCCTCTCCGAGATCGGCCAGGACGAGCCGGGGTTGAACCGGCTGATCCGCGCGGCGTTCAACCTGCTCGGGCTGCAGACGTACTTCACCGCCGGCGTGAAGGAAGTGCGCGCCTGGACCATTCACATCGGCGACACCGCGCCGCAGGCGGCCGGCGTGATCCACACCGACTTCGAGCGCGGCTTCATCCGCGCGCAGACGATCGCGTTCGACGACTACGTCGCTTTCAAGGGCGAGCAGGGCGCGAAGGACGCGGGGAAGATGCGCAGCGAAGGCAAGGAGTACGTCGTCAAGGACGGCGACGTGCTGAACTTCCTGTTCAGCCCGTGAGCATCAATTCAATAGCCGGACGCAGAAGTCTCGGAAACCGCGCAGAAGTCGCAGAAAAGAAAATGAATTCTTCTGCGATCTCTGCGGAACTTCCGCGACTTCTGCGTCCGGCTGTTGAATTGACTTCGGTTCACGTCGCGGCCGGAAACACGTAGATCAGCGCGTACGTGTAGATCACGTACCGCGCGACCTTCCCGATCGCCATGTAGAGCGTGCAGCGCCAGAACGGCATGCGCAGCCAGCCGGCGACGGCGCACAGCGGGTCGCCGATCACCGGCATCCACGCGAGCAGGCACGCCTTCGGTCCCATGCGCTCGAGCCAGTCGAGCGCCTTCGCGTGCCACTTCGATTTCGCGTACTTGTCGACGACCTCGTGCGCTTCCCATCCCATCCACCAGTCGAGCACGCCGCCGAGCGTGTTGCCCACGCTGGCGACCACGATCGCGCTCCAGAACAGCTCGGGGTTCAGTCGCAACAAACCGTACAGGACGGGCTCGGACGCGACGGGCAACAGGGTCGCGGCAATGAACGACGCGATGAAGAGCGTCGTGAGCCCGTACCGCGGCAGCGCGAGGAGATTCAGGATCGGATCGAGCCACGCCATGCACCCGAGGATAGCGAAGCGCAAGCGCTGAAAACACTCAGTCGGATACGCAGTTTTTATTTCAGGTCGCGGGATGGCGCGGACATACAATCGTGCCTCCTTTTTAGGCAGCCCCCTTCGCGTCCACCATGAACATCGGCCCGCACGAGCTCGCGAACAACCTGTTCGCCGCGCCCATGGCCGGTGTCACCGACAGGCCGTTTCGCATGCTGTGCCGCGCGCTCGGCGCGGGCTACGCGGTGAGTGAAATGGTCACTTCGCGGCGCGACCTGTGGACCAGCCTGAAGACGTCGCGGCGCGCGAACCACGACGGCGAGCCCGGCCCCATCGCAGTGCAGATCGCCGGCACCGACGCATCGATGATGGCCGACGCCGCGCTCTACAACATCGATCGCGGTGCGCAGATCATCGACATCAACATGGGTTGCCCCGCGAAGAAGGTGTGCAACAAGTGGGCGGGCTCGGCGCTGATGCAGGACGAGCCGCTCGCCGTCGCGATCGCGAGCGCGGTGGTCGATGCGTGCGCGCCGCGCGGCGTGCCCGTCACGCTGAAGATGCGCACGGGCTGGTCGCAGTCGCATCGCAACGCGGTGCAACTTGCACACGCATTCGAGGACGCCGGCGTGCAGATGTTGACGGTGCACGGCCGCACGCGCGAGCAGGGCTACGGCGGCAGCGCGGAGTACGACACCATCGCCGCCGTGAAGGCGGCGGTGCGCGTGCCGGTCGTTGCGAACGGCGACATCGCATCGCCCGAGAAGGCGCGCGACGTGCTCGCCTCCACCGGCGCCGACGCGGTCATGATCGGCCGCGCTGCGCAGGGCCGGCCGTGGATCTTCCGCGAAGTGGCGCATTTCCTCGCGACGGGCGAACACCTCGCGCCGCCGCTGGTCGCCGAGGTCCGGCGGTTGCTGCTGGACCACTTGCAGGACCATTACGCGCTCTACGGCGAGTCGACGGGCGTGCGCAGTGCACGAAAACATATCGGCTGGTACGTGCGGGGCCTGCCGGGCGCGGTAGAGTTCCGCACGAGGATGAACGGGATCGGGGAGTGCGCATCGCAGCTTGCGGCCGTCGCGCAGTATTTCGACGAGCTGGGCGCGATGCACGACCGCATGCCGGCGCCTGCGCGGGCGGGCGCCGTCGACGAAGAAGATGCAGTGGAGACAGTGCAATGAGCAAGAAGCACATCGAGGAGTGCGTGCGCGCCAGCCTGGAGGGTTACTTCAAGGACCTGCGCGGCACCGAACCGGACGGGATGTACGAGATGCTGGTGAAGGTGGTGGAAAAACCGTTGCTCGAAGTCGTCATGGCCAAGGCCGACCACAACCAGTCGAAAGCCGCCGAGTGGCTCGGCCTCAACCGCAACACGCTGCGCAAGAAACTCGTCGAGCACCGGCTGCTGAAGGGTTGAGCGGGGCAGGCCCACACAAATGAACGCACTGATTTCCGTTTCGGACAAGACCGGCATCGTCGAACTCGCGCGCGCGCTGCATGCGCTGGGCATCCAGCTGATCTCGACCGGCGGCACCGCCAAGCTGCTTGCAGGTGAAGCGCTGCCGGTGGCCGAGGTCGCCGACGTCACGCAGTTTCCCGAGATGCTCGACGGGCGCGTGAAAACGCTGCACCCCAAGGTGCACGGCGGCCTGCTGGCGCGGCGCGACGTGCCCGAGCACATGCAGGCGCTGGCCGCGCACGGCATCGACACGATCGACCTGCTCGTCGTCAATCTGTATCCGTTCGAGGCGACCGTCGCCAAGCCGGGCTGCACGCTCGAGGACGCGATCGAGAACATCGACATCGGCGGGCCCGCGATGGTGCGCTCGGCCGCGAAGAACTGGAAGGACGTGGGCGTCCTCACCGACGCTTCGCAATACGGGCCCGTGATCGAGGAGCTCAAGGCGAGCGGAAAGCTCTCGGACAAGACGCGCTTCGCGCTGGCGGTGGCCGCGTTCAACCGCATCAGCGACTACGACGGCGCGATCAGCGATTACCTCTCCTCGCTGCAGTCCGAGCCCGGGGCTAGCCCGGGCCAGGCTCCCACGCGCAGCAATTTTCCGTCGCACGCGAACGGCCGTTTCGTGAAGCTGCAGGACCTGCGCTACGGCGAGAACCCGCACCAGCAGGCGGCGTTCTATCGCGACCTGTATCCCGCGCCGGGCTCGCTCGTCACCGCGACGCAACTGGTCGGCAAGGAGCTCTCGTACAACAACATCGCCGACGCGGACGCCGCGTGGGAATGCGTGAAGAGCTTCGACGCGCCGGCATGCGTGATCGTCAAGCACGCGAATCCGTGCGGCGTCGCCGTCGGCAGCGATGCGCTCGAGGCGTATCGCAAGGCTTACCGCACCGACCCGACATCGGCCTACGGCGGCATCATCGCGTTCAACCGGCGGGTGGACGGTGCGATCGTCCGCGAGATCCGCGAGGCCAACAAGCAGTTCGCGGAAGTGATCATCGCGCCGGAGTTCACGGCCGAAGCCGTCGAGCTCTATAGCGTGCGGCCGAACGTCCGCCTGCTGCAGATCCCGCTGCCGCCCGGCGGCAAGTCCGACTGGGACAACGGGCGCAACGCCATGGACGTCAAGCGCGTCGGCTCGGGCCTGCTGATGCAGACGGCGGACAACCACGCGCTCAAGCTCGAGGACATGAAGGTCGTCACGACGAAGCAGCCGACGACGGAAGAACTGAACGACCTGCTGTTCGCGTGGACGGTGGCGAAGTTCGTGAAATCCAACGCGATCGTGTTCTGCAAGGACGGCATGACGTACGGCGTCGGCGCCGGCCAGATGAGCCGCATCGATTCGGCGCGCATCGCGAGCATCAAGGCCGAGAACGCGAAGCTCTCGCTCAGGGGCACGGTGGTGGCGAGCGATGCATTCTTCCCGTTCCGCGACGGGCTCGACGTGGTCGTCGACGCGGGCGCCAGCTGCGTGATCCAGCCGGGCGGCTCGATGCGCGATCAGGAAGTCATCGCTGCCGCCAACGAGCGCGGTGTCGCGATGGTGTTCTCCGGGGTGCGGCACTTCCGGCATTGAACTGCCTTGCTGGGGCTCAGGCCGGCGGATGCCCTGCCTGAGCCAGGGCACGTTCGTTGTGATCCAAGAGTGATGTGCAACGAGTGTGCCCAAGTTCACGGATGCCGGGTACCCCGATCACGGAAGTAAAGGAGGAGCTCGTCGATGCCGTTCAGGCAACGACGGCGGGGGCCATGGAGTGATCGGGGTACCCGGCGTCCGTGGACTCGGGCGCGACGATCGCACAGCAGCGGTGAGGCGCGCCTAGAACTTCTCGTCCTGCTGCTGCTCCTGCTCTTCGCCCGCGGGCCAGTCGCGGATGTACGCCTTGAGCATGCGGTTCTCGAAGTTCTGGCTTTCGACGACGGCCTTCGCGACGTCGTAGAAGCTGATGACGCCCATGAGCATGCGGCGGTCCATCACGGGCATGTAGCGCGCGTGGCGTTCGAGCATCATGCGGCGGATTTCGTCGAGCTCGGTTTCGGCGGTGCACGTGAGCGGCGAGTCGTCCATCGCCGTGCGGATGATCATGGTGCCGACGGCGCCGCCGTTCTTCACGATCGCGACGATCACCTCGCGGAACGTGAGCATGCCCACCAGGTCACCGTGCTCCATCACGACGAGCGAGCCGATGTCCTTTTCGGCCATCACTTCGATGGCGCGCGAGAGCGGCTCGTCGGGCCCGACCGTGTACAGCGTATTGCCCTTGACGCGCAGGATGTCACTGACTTTCATGGGCCTCCTCCTGATGGCAGCGGGTACCGTTGCGGCCAATATAGCCCACAATCGAAAACGCTTCCACAAGGAACGACTTTCCCATTGCGAAGGAGACCTCCCGTGCCCGGCTACTCCGACCCCGGTTTCGACACCCTGGCGCTGCACGCCGGCGCGGCGCCCGACCCGGCCACCGGCGCGCGCGCCGTGCCGATCCACCTCACGACCTCGTTCGTGTTCGAGTCCACCGACCATGCGGCGGCCCTGTTCAACCTCGAGCGTTCGGGCCACGTCTACTCGCGCATCAGCAATCCGACCACCGCCGTGCTGGAGCAGCGCGTGGCCGCGCTGGACAACGGCATCGGCGCCATCGCGACGGCCAGCGGCCAGGCCGCGCTGCACCTGGCGATCGCGACCATCATGGGCGCCGGCTCGCACATCGTCGCGAGCACCGCGCTGTACGGCGGCTCGCAGAACCTGCTGCACTACACGTTGCGGCGTTTCGGGATCGAAACGACCTTCGTGAAGCCCGGCGACATCGACGGCTGGCGTGCCGCGATCCGGCCCGACACGCGGTTGCTGTTCGGCGAAACGGTCGGCAATCCCGGGCTCGACGTGCTCGACATCCCCACCGTCGCGCAGATCGCGCATGAAGCGCGCGTGCCGCTGCTGGTGGATTCGACGTTCACCACGCCCTATCTGATGCAACCGCTCGCGCTGGGCGCGGATCTCGCTTACCACTCGGCAACGAAATTCCTGTCGGGCCACGGCACCGTGATCGGCGGCATCGTGGTGGACGGCGGCAGTTTCGATTGGGAAGCGTCGGGGCATTTCGCGGAACTCGCGGCGCCTTACGACGGTTTCCACGGCATGGTGTTCACGGAGGAATCGACGGTGGGCGCGTTCCTGCTGCGCGCGCGGCGCGAGGGCTTGCGCGATTTCGGCGCGTGCATGAGCCCGCACACGGCGTGGCTCATCCTGCAAGGCATCGAGACGCTGCCGCTGCGCATGGAACGGCACATGTCCAACACGCGCAAGGTGGTGGAGTTCCTCGCGTCGCATCCGTTCGTCGCGAAGGTCGGCCACCCGATGCTCGAATCGCATCCGAGCCACAAGCTCGCGCAAACGCTCCTGCCCAAGGGCGCGGGCTCGGTCTTCAGCTTCGACATGAAGGGCAATCGCGAGCAGGGCAAGAAGTTCATCGAGGCGCTCAAGCTGTTCAGCCACCTCGCGAACGTCGGTGACTGCCGCTCTCTGGTGATCCATCCTGCGAGCACGACGCACTTCCGCATGACGGACGAAGCGCTTGCCGGCGCGGGCATCGGCCAGGGCACGATCCGGCTGTCGATCGGCCTCGAAGACCCGGACGATTTGATCGACGACTTGAAGCGCGCCCTGAAGGCCGCGGAAAAGGCGGCGTGACATGGAACTGACCGTCAACGGCGCCAAGACCTACTGCTACACCGGCGGCAAGCCCTTCGACCCATCGAAGCCCACCGTGGTGTTCATCCACGGCGTGGTGTCGGACCACAGCGTGTGGATCCTGCAGACACGCTACATCGCGAATCACGGCTGGAACGTGCTCGCGGTCGACCTGCCGGGCCACTGCAAGAGCGCAGGCGAGGCGCCGTCGTCGGTGGAAGAAGCGGCGGACTTCGTCTGCAAGCTGCTCGACGCCGCGCACGTCGAGCGGGCCGCGCTGGTCGGGCACAGCTGGGGATCGCTGATCGCGCTCGAAGCGGCCGCGCGCCTGAAGGACCGCGTGACGCATCTCGTCCTGGTCGGCACGGCATTCCCGATGAAGGTCTCTTCGGCGCTGCTCGAAGCGTCGCTGCACGAGCCCGAGAAGGCGATCAGGATGATCAACGTGTTCTCGCGCAACACGCTGGCGCCGCCGCCGTCGGCGCTCGGGCCGGGCACGTGGGTGTACGGCACGTTCGTCGCGCTCAACCGCCGCGTGCTGCGCAGCAACCCCAAGGTCAATGTGTTTCATCGCGGCTTCAAGGCGTGCGACAGCTACGCCAACGGCGAGAACGCGATCGTGCAGGTCACCTGCCCGATCCTGTTCCTGCTCGGCGCGCAGGACCAGATGACGCAGGCGAAAGCCGCGCAACCGCTGATCGACAAGGCGAAGGCCACCGGCAAGCAGTTCAAGGTCACCTGTCTCGCACTCGGCCATCACCAGATGACCGAGACCCCGGACGACGCGCTGTTCGCGATCCGCGACTTCCTGAAGCAGTGAGCGGCGGCGTCGTCATCACACCGCCGATGGACGCGCAACGCGCCGCGGAGATCGCTTCGTCGTTCGACCTGCGCGCGCTGCCTGCGGATTTCTACGCGAACCCGTATCCCGTGTACGCACGCCTGCGCGAGACCGAGCCTGTGAAGCGCCTGCCGGACGGCTCGTATTTCCTCACGCGCTATGCCGACCTCGCCGCGGTCTACCGCGATGCGCAGGCGTTCAGCTCCGACAAGAAGGTCGAGTTCACGCCGAAGTACGGCGCGGGCTCGCCGCTGCTGGAGCACCACACCACCAGCCTCGTGTTCAACGACCCGCCGCTGCACACGCGCGTGCGCAAGTTGATCATGGGGGCCCTCACCCGCCGCGCGATCGCCGACATGGAGCCGGGCCTGGTGCGCCTCGTGGACACGCTGCTCGATCGCATCGCAGCGCGCGGCGGCGGCGACCTGGTGGAGGACTTCGCGTCGGCGATCCCGGTGGAGATCATCGGCAACCTGCTCGGCGTGCCGCACGCCGACCGGGGCCCGCTGCGCGGCTGGTCGCTCGCGATCCTCGGCGCGCTCGAGCCGAAGCTCACGCCCGAACAGGAGGCGCAGGGCAATCGCGGCGTCGCCGAATTCACGGCGTATCTCAAGACGCTCGTCGCCGATCGGCGCAAGCATCCCGGCGATCCCGAACACGACGTGCTCACGCGCCTGATCCAGGGCGAGGCCGCGGGCGAGCAGTTGTCCGAAAGCGAACTGCTGCAGAACTGCGTGTTCATCCTCAACGCGGGCCACGAGACCACGACCAACCTGATCGGCAATGCGCTCGTCGCGCTCGAAGAGTGGCCGGGGCAGAAGCAGGCGTTGCTCGCGCAACTGCGTGCGAGCGCGAACGAGCCGGCGGCGCAGGAGGCGTTCATGGCGCCGGCGGCGGATGAATTCCTGCGCTTCGAGTCGTCCAACCAGCTCGGCAACCGCCGCGCGCTGCGCGCATGCGAAGTCGGCGGGGTGCCGCTTCAGGCCGGCGCGCTCGTCACGCTGTGCATCGGCGCGGCGAACCGCGACCCGGCGCAGTTCCGCGAGCCGGATACCCTGGACCTCGCGCGCGAGGACAACCGGCACCTTGCGTTCGGCCTGGGCATCCACCAGTGCGCGGGCCTGAGCCTCGCGCGCCTCGAAGGCCGCATCGCCATCGCGCGTTTCCTCGCGCGGTTTCCGGGTTACCGCCTCACGCAGTCGCCCACGCGCGGCGGCCGCGCGCGCTTCCGCGGCTTCCTGCGCGCGCCGTTCGCCGTGGCGTGATCACAGTGCGCCCGCCGGCGGGGCCTCGAACAGGCGATGGATCGCGACGCGATCGATCTTGCCATTGCCCATCCGCGGCAGCGCGGGCAGGAACAGCACGCGCGCGCCGACCGTCGCGCCGACCTCCAGGTGCTGCGCGATCGCGCGGCGCACCTCGTCGCGCACGGGCGTCTCCATGACCAGCGCGATGCCCAGCGTGGTCGCGCCGCCGTCGAGGTTGATGGCCAGCACCGCGCAATCGCGCGGATGCACCAGCTCGCGCACCTTCGCCTCGATCCCGGCCGCGGCCACCTTGACCCCGCCGATGTTGACGAGGTCGTCGAAGCGCCCCGCCAGGCGCAGCACGCGCGGGCCGACCAGCGTGCCCCAGTCGCCCGAATGGAACCAGCCGTCGCGGAACGCGTTGCGCGACGCTTCCGGATCGCCGATGTACTCCTCGGCCATGCCCGGCGTGCGCACCGCGATCATGCCCAGCTGGCCGTGCGGCAG
>DATBPW010000100.1:0-4049 GCA_036561125.1 Ramlibacter sp.
GCCGGCACGATCGTGCCGGCCGTGCCGCCCTCGGGCTGGCCCACTTGCGTGGAGATCACGACCACTGCGATCGCCGCGATGGCGCCACCGGCCAGGACACGCGACCGCGTGCTGCTCAAGAACCCCTTCTGCACTTCCGACATGAAAGTCTCCTTCTCGGACTGGATGAAACCGAACAACCTGCGAAGCGGATTGGGCCGCCCACCAAATACGGCGGGCGGTGCGGAAAGTTGGCGCGCGGCCCGCGCGCGGGCGTCGTGGGCGGAAAGAATGCGCGTTTGCAGGCCCGCCGGCGGCGCCACCTCGGGCACTTCGGCCAGCATGCGAGCCATGGCCTGCAGCCGCTCGAAGTCGTCGCGCAGCGCGGGGTCGCGCTCGATCGCGCCTTCGAGCTCGCGCCGCCCGGCATCGCCGGCCTCGCCGTCGATGCACGCGTGCATCAGGTCGTCGACGCGCGCGTTCATGAATACACCCCGCGCAGGTCTTCCAGCGTGCCGGCCAGGCGGCGCCGCGCCTCGAACAGGCGGGACTTCACCGTCTTTTCATCCAGCTCCAGGATGGTGGCGATCTCGCCATAGCTGCACTCCGCGAAATGGCGCAGCGTGAGCACGGTGCGGTCCTCCACTTTCATGGCCATCAGTGCGCGCTGCACACGCTGGGCGGCGTTGCGCGATTCGTATTGCGACTGCGGGTCGGCGCCGGGCGATTCGAAATCGGGGTCGTCGTCCAGCGGCTCCTCGCGGCCGGAGCGGCGCAGCACGTCGATCGACTCGTTGACCGCGATCCGGTAGATCCAGCTGAAGAGGCGGTACTGCGGGTCGTAATCATCGAGTCGCTCCACGATCCTCAGGAACACGGACTGCGTCACGTCGCTCGCGTCCTCGGCCGTCCCGAGCAGGCGGTACGCGGCGTTGTACACGGGCTTCTGGTAACGCACCACCAGCTGGCCGAACGCTTGCGGGTCGCCGCGCCGGTAGGCCTGCACCAGCCGCGCGTCTTCCTCATCGGAATGAATTACGCGCGAACCCATGGAAAGTTGGTGGACCGATTCATTGCGCGGCCTCGATCTCGAAGATCTTGTCGAGCCCGGAGTACTGGAAGATGTCGCGGATGTGGGGCGTGACGCGCGTGAGGCGCACGCCGCCGCCGCCCGCCACCAGGCGCTTCTGCGTCTTGAGCAGCATGCCCAGGCCGGCGCTGGAGATGTAGTCGAGGCCCGAGCAATCGAGCACCACCCGGCCGCTGGTGCGGTCGAGGAACGCCTGCGCCACCGCGGCCTGCGCGGCGTCCAGACGGCCGGAGATGAGCACGACCCCTTCCGGGCCGGCGTCGATCGAAAGCATGGGCGACTCCCGCTCCTTGTTCAGGATCCCTCGGGCTGCGTGCGGGCGGCCACCTTGTGGAACCGGGTCCGTCCCGTGCGCGCTGCCGCATCGTACTCGTACTTGATCGAATCCACCATACGGCGAATGAGGTGCAGGCCCAGGCCCCCCGGCCTGCGCTCGTCGATGCCGCGATGCACGTCGACCTCGGGCGCCTGCGTGATGTCGAAGCGGTCCACGCCCGGGTCGACCATCGTGACGTGCACCGCCGCGCCGCAGCCGCTGATCGCGATCTCCACGGGCGCGTCGCCGCCGCCGTACTTCACCATGTTGGTGAACAGCTCCTCCAGGGTGAAGTCCACCGCATTGGCCAGCGCGGCATCGACGCCCTGCTCTCGAAACGCACCGTCGCGGAAATCGAAGATGGCCGCCAGCGAGTCGAAGGTCCGCGCGAACGATCGCCGCGTGTCCGGCAATGCGCGCCGCACCAGCAGGATCGTGATGTCGTCCTCCTGCGGTGCGCCCGCGGCGAACGAGTGAAGCGCCGCGGTCAGTTCGGCGCAAAGCTCGTCGGGCGGTGCGAAGCGGTTCGCCTCCACCACGGCGCGCACGCGCGCCTCGCCGAACATCTCGCCTTCAGGATTGAAGTATTCGTAGATGCCGTCCGACAGCAGCACGAGCCAGTCGCCCGGCGCGAGCTCCAGCGACCTTGCGGGCTGCACCGACGGCGCTGGCATCGCGGCGAGCGGAAAGGTGGTCGGCGGGAACACGGCGCATTCGCCCCGCATGGACGAAAAGTGCAGGATCGGCGCCTGGCCCGCGCTGTGATAGCGCAACGTGTGCGACTGCAGTTCGAGCCGCCCGATGAACGCCGTGATGAAAGTGTCTTCCGGCAGCTGCTCGGCAAGCTGGTTGTTCACGTGCAGCACCGCGGTGTCGATGTCGGCGCCGAGGCGCAGCGCCATGCGCAGCATCGCGTGCATCTGCGTCACGTGCAGCGCGGGCGCGAGGCCGTGGCCCGTCGCATCGCCGAGAACGAGAAAGAGGCCGCCCGGCACTCGAGCGACGTCGAACGTGTCGCCGCCCGTGAGGTCGGCGGGAATCGACACGCCATGCACCTCGTAGCCCTCGACGTCCGGCATCGACGCCGGCAACGTCGCCTTCTGCACCTGGCGCGCCATCTCCAGCTCGCGGCGCATCTTCTCGCCTTCGATCAGCGCGTGCGTCATCTGCGCGCGCTGCAGCGCCACGGCGCATTGCGCGGCCAGCGCCGCGGCCATCGCTTCGTCGGCCGAATCGAACACGCCGCCTTTCTTGTTCAACACCTGCAGCACGCCGACGAGTGCGTCCTTCTGGTCCACCAGGGGCAGCGTCAGCATGCAGCGCGTATGGAACTGCGAGCGCCGGTCCATGTCGCGGTTGAAGCGCGGGTCGGCGTAGCAGTCGGGCACGTTGATGATCGTGCGCTCGCGCGCGCAGGTGCCGACGAGGCCGGCATCGGCCGGCACGCGCACCTGCTTGAGGTCCAGCGAGACTTGCAGCACGAGCTCGTGCGGCTGCGGCTCGTACAGCCAGACGGAGGCGCGCTCGGCGTCGAGGACCTGCGTGGCCGCGGCCACGACCTCCTCGAGCATCGTCATGAGGTCGACGGGTGCCGCCAGGCGCTGCGTGACCGCGAGCAGCGGTTCGATGTTCATCCTTCGCCCTCCGATGGATGGGCCATCTTAAGCGGGGCACCCCAGGAAGCGAAACGGCACCCGAAGGTGCCGTTGTCGAACAAGATCCTGGTGGGCGATACATGGATCGAACATGTGACCCCTGCAGTGTGAAGGGAGAAACTCACACTGACGTGCGCATACCCGCGACGGGTGAGCCCCCAATGTACTACAGATTTTCGCTGTTGTGCGTGACTCGCAACCGTCGTCGCGCGACATCCATACGTGCGAGCGTGAACGCGATGACGCCTGCGACGTTCCTGAGCCTGCACTCGAACAAACTCGAGCAACTCGCAGGTGCATTCGCCTCAGATGCGAGGACGCCGACTCAGGTCATCTCCGGCAGAGAATTCGCGTACCGGTCAACGAGAAGCCTTCTTGCGGCACCTCATCTACCATGCAAATTGCTCGCGCAGAATTATTCCGCCTCGTATGGAGCGAACCACGCAGCACATTGTGCAAACGGTTCGAAATGTCCGACGTTGCGTTGGCCAAGCGATGCCGCGTAGCCGGACTTCCAATGCCTGGTCCCGGACATTGGGCGAAGGTCTAGGTCGGCATCTTCGTTCCCGCGCAGCGCAGCCTCAATGACGTTGCACAGCACTTTCTCGCTCGCCTGGCCAAGAAGCTGCGCGAGCTGGAGGCCGCGACGCGCACCTCTGAACATGGCAATGTCCGCTCCCGCCCCGAAGCAGACGTTCCCACCGCCCCGCAGTAGGCCACGTCACGTCGCGCGTTGCGCCGAGAACTCTCCGCGCGTGGCCGCGAGCACCAGCCCGGGCTCAAGCAGCGCGTCGATGCCGAAGTGCGCGGCGATGCAAGGCATGAGATTGCGGCCGGACAAGAGATAGACGACCGCGAACCCGGCGCCGAGCAGGCCGGTCGCGATCATCGCGCCGGCGGCCGCACGCAGGCTGCGGCCGAACAAGCCCCACACCGCGTGCGCCGCACCGAACGCGAGCGCCGACCCGACGACCTGCGTCAGTTGCCAAACGCCTTCATGCGCGAGGCC
>DATBPW010000101.1:0-9422 GCA_036561125.1 Ramlibacter sp.
GCCTGCCGCGCGAGCGCGAGCGCATGCACGTCGTTCTGCGCGAGGTGGTCGGCCACGCCGGACAGGCGCGTGTGCACGTCGCCGCCGCCGAGGTCTTCGGCCGAGACGATCTCGCCGGTGGCGGCCTTCACCAAGGGCGGCCCACCGAGGAAGATCGTGCCCTGGTTCCTGACGATGATGGTCTCGTCGCTCATCGCGGGCACGTAGGCGCCGCCCGCGGTGCACGAGCCCATCACCACCGCGATCTGCGCGACGCCCTGCGCGCTCAGGTTCGCCTGGTTGTAGAAGATGCGGCCGAAGTGCTCGCGGTCGGGGAACACCTCGTCCTGGTTCGGCAGGTTGGCGCCGCCCGAATCGACGAGGTAGATGCACGGCAGCCGGTTCTGCGCGGCGACCTCCTGCGCGCGCAGGTGCTTCTTCACCGTCATCGGGTAGTAGGTGCCGCCTTTCACCGTGGCGTCGTTGCACACGATCACGCATTCGACGCCGGAGACGCGGCCGATCCCCGTGATCACGCCGGCGCTGGGCGCGTCGCCGTTGTACATGCCGTGCGCGGCGAGCGGCGACAGCTCGAGGAACGGCGTGCCGGGATCGAGCAGCATCTGCACGCGGTCGCGCGGCAGGAGCTTGCCGCGCGCGGTGTGCTTCGCGCGCGCCGCTTCACCGCCGCCGGCGGCAACCTTCGCGACCTGCACCGCAAGGTCCTCGACCAGCGCGGCCATCGCCTTCGCGTTGGACTGGAAATCGGCGGAGCGCGGGTTGAGCTGGGACTCGAGGATCATTTGCGCATGGTACGACCGAGTGCCGCTCCCCGGCCCCTTCCCGGAGGGGGCGGGACCGTCATGGCGGTTGCAAATCGTGCCAGTTAAACTGGCGCCGCCATGCCTGCCCGCACACCCGTCGCCGCCACGCCAATGGGCTTCGCCCGCGTCATCTCTGCTGCGATGCAGCGCGGCGGCGTGAACGCAAGCGAGGTCCTGAAACTGGCACAGATCACGCCAGCGCAACTCGCGAAGGCCGACGCACGCATCACGTCGCTGCAGATGGAGACGCTGTCGGGCGCGGCGATGCAGGCGCTGGACGACGAAGCGCTCGGTGCCTTCACGCGCAAGTTGCCTTGGGGCAGCTACGGCATGCTGGCGCGCGCGTCGCTCACGTCGCCCGATCTCGGCGTCGCGATCAAGCGCTGGTGCCGGCACCACGGCCTGATCGCCGGCGACATCGTGCTGCGGCTCGTCGTGCAGGGCGACAGCGCATCGATCGTGATCGAGGAACGCGCCAACCTCGCGAAGCACGGCGCGGCCGCGCGCGAGTTCTGCCTGGTGCACGTGCTGCGCAACATCCACGGCCTCGCGTGCTGGTACGTCGACTCGCGCATCCCGTTGCAAGGCGCGCGCTTCCCCTTCGCGCAACCCGCGCACGCGCAGGCTTACCGGCACATGTTCCCCGGCGGGCCGCTGCACTTCGGCGCCGGGGACGCGGCCATCACCTTCGACGCGCGCTACCTCGCGTTGCCGCTGCGGCGCGACGAGAAGGCGCTGCGCCAGATGCTCAGGCACGCGTTGCCGCTCACGGTGCTGCAGTACCGGCGCGACCGCCTGCTGGTCGAACAGGTGAGGCAGGTGCTGGCGGCCAACGCCGAGGCGGCGCACAGCGCGCAGCACATCGCGAAGGTGCTGCACATGTCCGCGCGCACGCTGCACAGGCAACTGAAGGACGAGGGCGCGAGCCTGCAGCAGCTGAAGGACGAGACACGGCGCGAGCGCGCGTGCGACCTCCTGTTCCGCACGGCCAAGCCGATCAAGCAGGTCGCCTCGGCGGTGGGCTTTCGCAACGAGAAAAGTTTCATGCGGGCGTTTCGCCAGTGGGTCGGCAAGAGCCCGGCCCAGTTCCGCGAGCGCCGCTGAGGTTCGGGTCGGGCGCGAATCGTCCGACAGGATGCGGGGCGCGGCCCCGACGCCCGTTCCGCCTCGATGAGCACGACGCCGCCCGCGCGCGGCGGCGACACTTCCCTTGATGTTCATAGAAGGGAGACTGCCCATGAAACGAACCCCCATCCTGTGTGCCATCGCCGTCGCTTCGGCCGCCGCGGGTGCGTCGATCAATGCGTCCGCGCAGGAGCGCGGCTACATCGCCGTGAACCCGGCGCCCGCCTATGTCGAGCGGCATGACCATGACCGGCACGACCCCGACCGCTACGCCTACGACGAGCGCGACCACGACCGCGACTGGCGCCGCTGCGACGCGGCGCAATGGAACCCGAACCGCCGCTATTTCCCGGGCCAGGCCGTGCGCCGCAAGGGCGAGGTGTATGTCGCGACCGAAGCGTCGCGCCACGTGTACAACGTGAACAGCCCGCCCGAGTGGACGCCCAACTACTGGGCGCCGGCGCGCTGCCACTGAACGCCATCGGCTTCCGACGCTGCCAGCGCGCGAGCCGATAAGCCACGGCGCCGGCCGACGACTGCGCTTCGTGCCCAATTCCTACAGGCGGGCGCGAGGCGCAGCCGCACGATGACCCCAAGTGCAATCGCCTGCACGCCCCCTGGAGTCACAGATGATGAAGTTCGCTCTTCTTTGCGCCGCGGCCCTCGCGGCTGCACCGGTGATGGCCGACGAGCTGGTGGCCAGCAACGGACAGGATTCGGTGCGCCTGACCGACCAGCCCTGCTCGAGCCAGCAGGTGCTGCAGCAACTCACGCCGAACGTCCGCGACATGATGAAAGACGCCAGCGCCACGGTCGGCGGCCAGCAGTTCCACGCCTGCTGGGTGGTCGACGGCGAGTCGGCGCACCTGCTCTACGAAGACGGCGACCAGGGGCTGATCCCGCTGTCCGACTTCAAGCAGCCGACCTCGGCTTGATCACTTTGCGCACGCGCGCGTCGTCCTGCATGCGCGTGTAGTGCTGCGCGACCTTCGGGAAGCGCTGGATGTCGACGCCGTCGCCTTCCAGCCAGCCCGCCAGCGTGAACAGGTACGGATCGCAGATCGTCAGCTGCGACCCCATCACCCAGGGCCCCTCGAACATGGCGCGCTCGATGAGCGCGAAGCAATCGGCCATGTTCTGCGCGACCTTCGCGCGCATCGATTCGTGCGCCCGTTCGTCGTCGGCCCAGCGCGCGCCGCGCCGCTTGTGCGCGTGATTGACGTGCACCGTGGCGCACAGGTAGCTGTTGAACTCGTTGACCTTCGCCAGCGCGAAGGCGTCCTGCAGCGGCGCGAGTTGCGCCTGCGGGTGGGCCTGCGCGATGTACAGCAGGATCGCGGGCGTCTCCGTGATCACGCCGCGGTCCGTTGCGAGCGCGGGCACGCGGCCCTTGGGATTCACTTCGAGGTAGGCGGGTGAGCGCTGCTCCTGCTTGCCGAAGTCCAGCGAGATGACGTCGTACTGCGCGCCGGCGAGTTCCAGCGCGAGATGGGAGGCGAGGGCGCAGGTGCCGTCGGCGCGGTAGAGGGTCAGCATGCAGCCATCATAGTCACGCCGTGCTTGCTGCGAAATAACTCACGAACGCAGGTGGTCGCGGTAACGTGCGCAGCCTCGTCCTTTCATGCCGTCACGCTTGTAAGCACGGCTCTGCCGCTCAGAATGCCTGCCCACATCAACGTCGAGGCAGGAACCGTTGAGGCACAACCCGCGACAACGCATCGTCCCCTGGATTCTTGCGACCGGCATGGCGGCCGCACTCGCTGCTTGCGGCGGCGGCAGCAGCAGCAGCGAGCCGGCTGCGACGCCCGACACCGCATCGACGACCACGAGCAACGCCCAGCCCGCATCGAGCGGTGCCGCCTCGACCACGGACGTCAACTGCGGCATGTTCCCGTCCGACGCGATCTTCAATACGCGCATCGACGACACCACGCGCTTTCCCGCCCACGCGAACAGCGATGCGTGGATCGCGCTGGTGGGCGCGTCGACGCCGCTCATGCCCAACTGGGGCAACAGCAGCGATCCGGCGAGCCAGGACGACTGGGGCCTGCCGGTCAACGACATCGACGCGGCGTCGACGCAGTGGCCCGTCGTCGCGTTCGACGGCGGCTACCCCGACGAGAGCGATTGCGCCACGGCGGCGGACGGCAGCGGCATCGTGCGCGGCTGTTCGTCGGTGCCCGCCGCGCTGCGCCGCTTCCCGTTTCCGTCCGGCCAAGTGCTGACCGAAGCGAATGCCGACCAGCACGTGCTCGTCGTCGATCGCAGCGAATGCCGCTTGTGGGAAGCGTACGGCGCGCGCAAGCTCGCCGGCGACTGGTACGCGATGTCGACGGCACAGTGGGACCTCACGTCGGATGCGTTGCGCCCGGATGGCTGGGGCTCGGCCGATGCGGCGGGCCTGCCGATCACGCCGCTGCTCGCGCGCGCGCCGGAAGCCGCGACGGGCGAGATCCGCCACGCGCTGCGCGTGACCTTCCGCGACGAGGCGCTGTCGCTCGGGCACGTTTGGCCCGCACGGTTCGCGGCCGGCGCCGACAACCCGGGCTCGATCCCGTTCGGCTCGCTGCTGCGATTGAAAGCGAGCTTCGTCATTCCGCAGGGCTGGTCGCCGCAGGCGAAGGCCGTGGCGCTCGCCGCGAAGCGCTTCGGCATGTACGTGGCCGACAACGGCGCGGATTTCTACGTGCAGGGCGAGCCGAGCAGCGACTGGGATCCCGCGGCGCGCCAGCAACTGCAATCGATCACGCTCGCCGACATGGAGTTCGTGGACCTGAAGGCCGTCACCGGCGACGCCCGCTGGTCCGCCGATTCCATGGCCGCCTCCTGGTAGCGGCGCTACTCCGCGCTCGCCTCGTCCAGCAGCTTCATCGTCTCGGGATCGAGCTTCAGGTCCGCCGCCTTCACGATCTCCCGCAACTGCTCGACGTTGCTCGCGCTCGCGATCGGCGAGGCGATGCCGGGTTGCGCCATGACCCACGCGATGGCGATGCGCGATTGCGGCGCGCCGGTGCGCTTGCTGGCTTCGTCGAGCGCGGCGAGGATCTTCAGGCCGCGGTCGTTGAGATATTTCTTGACCGTGTTGCCGCCGCGCGCGCTCTTGCTCGCGTCTTCCTCCTTGCGGTACTTGCCCGTGAGGAATCCCGCGGCGAGCGCATAGAAGTTGATGACGCCGACGTTCTCCTTGACGCACAGCGGCTGCAGGTCCTTCTCGAACACCGCGCGGTCGTACAGGTTGTACAGCGGCTGCAACGATTCGTAGCGCGGCAGGCCCGCGCTCTTGCTGGTCTCCAGCGCTTCCTTCAGCCGCGCGGCGCCGTAGTTGGATGCGCCGATCGCGCGCACCTTGCCCGCGTCGACCAGCTTGCCGAACGCTTCGAGCGTCTCCAGCAGCGGAGTCGCCTCGTCGTCGCGGTGCGCCTGGTACAGGTCGATGCGCTCGACGTTCAGGCGGCGCAGCGAATCTTCGATCGCCTGCGCGATCCACTTCGGCGCGAGGCTGATGCCGCCCTGGCCCATGTCCATGCCGACCTTCGTCGCGATCACGACCTTGTCGCGCTTGGCGGGCGACTGCTTGAGCCACTTGCCGATGACAGTTTCGGATTCGCCGCCGCTGTGCCCCGGCGCCCAGCGCGAATAGACGTCCGCGGTGTCGATGAAGTTGAAGCCGGCGTCGACCCACGCATCGAGGATCGAGAACGACGTGCGTTCGTCGGCGGTCCAGCCGAAGACGTTGCCGCCCAGGCAGATCGGGGACACGGAAAGGCCGGAACGGCCGAGTTGGCGGTATTGCATCGTTGCTCCTGCGGTTGCGGCGCATTCTAGGCAAGCGGCGCGCTCCTTGTGTCCGCGCGGACACTGAAGCGGACAGTCCGGACACCCGCGGGGCCGCCTCGCGCCAGTCGAATCAAGGACTTGCGCGCAGGCACGGTTGCTGCATTCACCCAGCCCGATGATTCCCGACACTTCGGCCCAGGACAAGGTGATCGCCCCGGCGCCACGGCGCCGCCGCATCCGCATCGCGATCGCCGTCGCGGGGTCCGCACTGTTCCTCGGCGCCGTCGCACTGCTGCTCTCCGGCTGGCGTGCGGGCACGCCCAGCGTCGATGCCGCGCGGCTGCGCATCGCGCCGGTCGCGGTCGGCGAGTTCGTGCGCGATGCCGCCGTGTCCGGCCGGGTGGTCGCCGCCGTCAGTCCCACCCTCTATGCGACGGCCGCGGGCACGGTCGCATTGAAGGTGCATGCGGGCGACACGGTGAAGAAGGGCGACGTGCTTGCGCAGCTCGAATCGCCGGAGC
Source organism: Ramlibacter sp. (assembly GCA_036561125.1). Classification (GTDB taxonomy): domain Bacteria; phylum Pseudomonadota; class Gammaproteobacteria; order Burkholderiales; family Burkholderiaceae_C; genus Ramlibacter. Next base: position 6,227 of record DATBPW010000101.1, read on the forward strand.
TGGCGAACGCGCTGCAGCGCGAGCGCTCGACGACCGAGGAATTGCAGTCGGACATCGCGCGCCAGGAAATCGTCGCGCAGAAGGCAAAGCTCGGCGCGATCCGCGACGCCGACCAGGCCGAGATCGAGCGCGCCGCCGCGCAGCGCCAGTTCGAACGCGTCGAGAAGGCCGGCGTCGTCGGCGTGCTCGCGAAGAACGACTTCGACAAGGCCAAGGACGCGGTCAAGTCCGCCGAGATCCGCCGCCGGCATGCGGCCGAGGCCGCGCGCCTCGAAGGCGAGGACGTCGAGCTGCAACTGAAGACACGGCGCGCGCAATTGCAGCGGCAGCGCCTCGTGCTCGCGGACGCGCAGCGGCGCGTCGACGAGCTCACGCTGCGCGCGCCGATGGACGGCGTGGTCGGCAGCCTCGCGATCGCCGATCGCACTGTCGTCCCGGCGAACGCGCCCATCATGACGCTGGTGGACCTGTCGCGGCTCGAAGTCGAGCTCGAGATTCCGGAGACCTACGTCGCCGACCTCGGCATCGGCATGAACGCGGAGATCACGGCCGGCGACATCAAGGCGATGGGCACGGTCGCGGCCATCTCGCCGGAGGTCGTCAAGAACCAGGTGCTGGCGCGCGTGCGCTTCAAGGGCGCACAGCCCAAGGGCCTGCGCCAGAGCCAGCGCGTCGCCGCGCGCCTGCTGATCGACGAGAAGCCGCAAGCGCTGGTGCTGCCGCGCGGGCCGTTCGTCGAACAGGAGGGCGGCCACTTCGCCTACGTCGTCGAGGACGGCATGGCGATCAGGCGGCCCGTCACGCTGGGCGCCACGAGCGTGTCCGCCGTCGAGATCCTCGGCGGGCTGAAGCCCGGCGACAAGGTCGTGATCGCCGGCACGGAAGCTTTCGACAACGCGCCCCAAGTTCGAATCAAGGAGTGATGGAGATGACTACACGCGAACCGATGCTGCGGATGCAGGACCTCACGAAGGTCTACCGCACCCACATGATCGAGACACACGCGCTGCGCGGCTTCGACATCGAAGTGCAGGAAGGCGAATTCGTCACCGTCACCGGGCCGTCGGGCTCGGGCAAGACGACGTTCCTGAACATCGCCGGCCTGCTCGAGGAGTTCGACGGCGGCGAGTACTTCCTCGACGGCGTCAGCGTGCGGGGCCTGAACGACAACCAGCGCTCGCGCCTGCGCAACGAGAAGCTCGGCTTCATCTTCCAGGGCTTCAACCTGATTCCCGACCTGAACCTGTTCGACAACGTCGACGTGCCGTTGCGCTACCGCGGCTTCTCGTCGGCCGAGCGCAAGCAGCGCATCGAGAACGCGCTGGCCGAAGTCGGGCTGGCCTCCCGCACGCGCCACTATCCCGCGGAACTCTCGGGCGGCCAGCAGCAGCGCGTGGCGATCGCGCGCGCGCTGGCGGGGTCGCCGCGCCTGCTGCTCGCCGACGAACCGACCGGCAACCTCGACACGCAGATGGCGCGCAGCGTGATGGAGCTGCTCGAGCAGATCAACGCCAAGGGCACGACCATCATCATGGTCACGCACGACCCCGAACTCGCGATGCGCGCGCAGCGCAACGTGCACATCATCGACGGCTTCGCGAGCGACCTGCGGCGCCACCGCTCGCTGGTGCGGCCCGAGGCCGCAGCCGAAACGCAGGCGGCTTGAAGAAGGAACGCACATGTTCGGCTACTACTTCATGCTCGGCGTGCGCAGCCTGCGCCGCAACCCGGTCATCACGTCGCTGATGGTGCTCACGCTCGCTGTCGGCGTCGCGGCCAGCGTGAGCACGCTCACGATCCTGCACGTGATGTCGGGCGACCCGATCCCCGGCAAGAGCGACCGCCTCCTCGTCCCGCTGCTCGACCCGGGGCCCGCGAACACCTATGTGCCCGGCAAGAAGAATCCCTACCTCAACCAGAGCACCTACCGCGACAGCCTGAACTACCTGGCGAGCGGGCAGGGCGTGCGCCGCACGGTGATGTTCGACGTCGGCGGCTCGGTCGAACCCGCACACCGTGACCAGCCGCTGGTCGACCTGTCCGGCATCGCGACGACGGCCGATTTCTTCCCGATGTTCGAGGTGCCTTTCCTCCACGGCAATCCGTGGACTGCCGACGACGACAAGCGCGGCGCGCAGGTCGCCGTGCTGTCGAAGAAGGCGAGCGAGAAACTGTTCGGCAAAGTCGACCCGGTCGGCCGGCGCATCCGCATCTGGAACACCGAGTTCACCGTCGGCGGCGTGCTCGCCGACTGGCACCCGCTGCCGCGGTATGACCACCTGGTCAACGGCTCCGGCGGCCAACTCGCCGGCGAAGACGAGATCCTGGTCCCGTTCCGCACCGCCATCGCGCTGCAGCTGCAGTCGAACGGCAGCGTGAGCTGCAGCGCCGACAACAAGCCGGGCTACCAGGGCCTGCTCGACTCCGAATGCGTCTGGCTGCAGCCGTGGTTCGAGCTCGCGTCCGCCGCGGACCGGCCCGCGCTGCAGTCGTGGCTCGACGCGTATGTCGCCGACCAGCGCAAGCTCGGCCGCCTCGAACGGCACGCACCCAATCGCCTCTTCGACGTGATGCAGTGGATCGGGTTCATGGACGTCGTCGAGGCCGACCAGAAGGCGAGCGTCTGGCTCTCGTTCGGCTTCCTGCTCCTGTGCATGGTCAACACGATGGGCCTGCTGCTCGCGAAGTTCGCGGCGCGCGCGCCCGAGGTCGGCGTGCGCCGCGCACTCGGCGCGAGCCGCCTCGAGGTGTTCCAGCAGTTCCTGCTCGAGGCCGGCGTCGTCGGCTTCGCCGGCGGCCTGCTGGGTCTTGCGTTGGCCGGCGCCGCGCTGTGGGCGATCGGCGAGCAGTCGAAGGAGCTGTCGGTGGCGGCCCACATGGATTGGGCTATGCTTGCCGCGACCTTCGCGATCGCCGTCGCGGCGAGCCTGCTCGCGGGCCTGCTGCCCACGTGGCGCGCTGCGCAAGTGACGCCCGCCCTGCAGCTCAAATCACAATGATCGCGTTGAGGTACCGAATGGAAATTCGTCCCATCCTGTCCGCGCTGTTGCGCCAGAAAACCGGCCCGCTGCTCGTCGCACTGCAGGTCGCGATCAGCCTCGCGGTGCTGTCGAACGCGCTGTTCATCGTGCACGAGCGCATCACGACGTCGCAGCGCACGAGCGGCATCGCCGGCGAACACGACGTCGGCTACCTG
>DATBPW010000102.1:0-3193 GCA_036561125.1 Ramlibacter sp.
TTCGACGCGGGCGCGCATGTGCTCACGCTCTTCGCGAGCCACGACGACGCGCTGGCCGCGTTGCGCGACCAGGCGATGCGCGCGCGCCTGCACCTGGACATCCGCTTCGTCGGCAGCGTCGATGCGCTCGGCGCGCTCAACCAGGGGCGTTGCGTGATGGCGGGGTTCCACATCCCGCCGCAACGCGCGCGCGGCTCGATCGCGGAGCGCATTTACCGGCCGCTGCTGCAGACGGGCAGGCACAAGCTGATCGGCTTCGCGCGCCGCACGCAGGGGCTGATCGTCGCGAAAGGCAATCCGCTCGGCCTGCGCGACGTGGCCGGCATCGCGATGCGGCGGGCGCGCTACGTCAATCGCGCGATCGGCACGGGCACGCGCGTGCTGTTCGACGAGCTGCTCGCGCAGGCCGGCGTGAATGCCGGCGACATCCATGGCTACGCCAGCGCCGAGCCGTCGCACGCGGCAGTCGCGCTCGCGGTCGCATCGGGCGCCGCCGAAGTCGGGCTGGGCATCGCGCCCGCCGCGAGCGCGCGCGGCCTCGACTTCGTGCCGCTGCTGCAGGAGGACTATTACCTCGTGTGCCTGAAGGACGCGCTCGACGAGCCGCCGGTGCGGGCGCTGCGCGAGTTCCTGCGCACCGACGAGTGGCAGCAGCGCCTGCGCGAGTTGCCCGGCTACGAGCCGCAGCGCAGCGGCGAGGTGTTGAGCCTGAAGGACCAGCTGCCCTGGTGGGAATTCAGGACGGGCAAGTCCTGAAGCCCGTGAACGCGTCGTCGCGATGCGGCAGCGCGAAGCGGCGCATCTTCGCATCGGCGATGCGGTGCGGCGTGGCGAACGACGCGCCGCGCTGCACGCGCGCGTGGCCGAAGTTCGGCTGCGCCTCGAAATCGGTGTGCAGCGTCCACGCGTCGGCGCGAAAGCCCGGCCACGGGCGCAACGTGCCCGCGGTCCATTCGCGCACGTCGCCCCAGCGAAATCCCTGGCGCGGAGCGGTGCACGCAGCGATTTCCCATTCGACTTCGGTCGGCAGGCGGCGCCCCGACCAGCGCGCATACGCATCGGCTTCCCACCAGCTCACGTGCATCACGCCCTGGCTGCCCGCCATGCGCGTGGGCTTGCCGAACAGGAACTGGCGCACCGCGCCGCCCGCCGAGCCGATCTGCTCGACGTGCCGCGGCCCGCGCCGGCCTTCACCCTGCGCGAGCTGCTGCAGCCAGGCCCAGCCGCGCGGGTCCCACAGCTCCTCGCGGTCGTAGCCGCTTTCGTCGACGAACTCGATGTACTGCGCCCAGTTCACCGGCTGCGCATCGATCTCGAACTGCGGCACGTCGACCTCGTGCGCCCACTTCTCGACGTCGAAGACGAAGCCGCCCGGCCGCGCACCGAGCGCCCAGGTGCACGCGGGCACGAGGATCGCATCGCGCCCCTGCATGCCCGGCGGCAGCTCGAGCGGCAGCGGCACGCCCGCGCACTGCGCGATCTGGGCGAGCTGCTCGCGCCGCATCTCCTCGTGAAAGAGCGCCACGCGGAAGAAGTACAGCGCGTCATCCTCGTCGGGCGTCTTCTCCAGCAGCTCGAGCGTGCTTTCCAGCGTCTCGAGCAGGAACGCGCGCACGTTCTCGAGGCCGGGCAGGTCCGCCTGCCAGCGCGCGTCGTGGGGCACGAGTGCGGGGTCGAACCACGCATCGGCCTGCGGCTCGATCGAAGCCAGCCTCACCACGTCGGCCGGGCACGCGCTGCCCAGGCCGCGTTGCGGGTTGCGCCCGATCCAGTACTCCGCCAGCCACGCGATGTGCCCCGCGAGCCAGACGGGCAGCTCGGTGTCCTCGGCGCACGGCACGTCGCAGCCTTCGAACCGCGCGAGCAACTGCAAGGTGTGGTTGCGCGCGTCCATCAGGGCGAGCGACAACTGCTCGCGCCCTGCGGTGCGCAGGTCCCGCTCCGTCATAACCCATTATGACTAGGCGAGCGACAGCCGCCGGGACCTCGGGCGTTGCACCCCTCCCACGCACCGCGGCCGTCCCAACGTCAAAAAGGTGTCAGGCTGCGATTTGTAGTGAACAATAGAATTTCCTTACTACACAAGCCCCGATGGGCGCCGCGCACTCGCGCGCGCACCGACGGCGGCGCTTTACGGAGACTCCATGCGTGCCTTGCTCGCTTTTTCACGGGCTGTCGACGGGCTGAACGCCTTCGTCGGGCGCTACGTCATCTGGCTGATCTTCGCCTCCACGGTGATCAGCGGCATCAATGCCATCGTGCGCAAGGCTTTCAACTACAGCTCCAACGCGTACCTCGAGGTGCAGTGGTACCTGTTCGCGGCGGCGTTCCTGCTGGCGGCCGGCTACACGCTGCTCAACGGCGACCACGTTCGCATCGACGTGCTCACGTCGCGCCTGTCGAAGCGCGCGCAGATCTGGGTCGACGTCTTCGGCTTCGTCTTCTTCCTCACGCCGATGTGCGCCGCGGTGCTGTTCTTCGGCATCCCGTTCTTCCTGCAGGGCTTCCATTCGGGCGAGATGTCGTCCAACGCCGGCGGCCTGATCCGCTGGCCCGTCTACCTGATGATGCCGATCGGCTTCGCGCTGCTGCTGCTGCAAGGCTGGTCGGAACTGGTCAAGCGCATCGCGTTCCTGATGGGGCTGATCGAGGACCCGACGCACAAGAAGGTGGCGAAGTCCGCCGAAGAGGAGCTCGCCGAGGAGATCGCCCGGCTGGCCGAAGAGAAAGACAAGGCCGCCCGGGCCGGCCAGGCCTAAGGCGGAGACAGCCCCATGCAATTCTTCATCCACAACCTGGCCCCGATCATGTTCGCGGGCCTGATCGTGTTCATGCTGGTCGGCTTCCCGGTGGCGTTCAGCCTCGGCGCCTGCGGCCTCGTGTTCGGCACGATCGGGATCTGGCTCGGCGTGCTGCCCGAGGCGCTGCTGCAGGCGCTGCCGCTGCGCATCTTCGGGATCATGCAGAACGACACGCTGCTCGCGATCCCGTTCTTCACGCTGATGGGCCTGATCCTCGAGCGCAGCGGCATGGCCGAAGACCTGCTCGACACGATCGGCCAGCTGTTCGGCCCGATCCGCGGCGGCTTGGCCATCGCGGTGGTGCTCGTCGGCGCGCTGCTGGCCGCAACGACGGGCGTCGTGGCCGCATCGGTGATCTCGATGGGCCTGATCTCGCTGCCGATCATGCTGCG
>DATBPW010000103.1:0-1697 GCA_036561125.1 Ramlibacter sp.
CACCTGCCCCAGCATCTCCGGCGGAATGCCGATGCCGCGGTCGCGCACCACCACCTCGCCGCTGTCGCCGCTGCGCGCGACCTCGATTTCGATCTGCGTGCCCGGCGGCGAATAGCGCGACGCGTTGTTCATCAGGTTGGCGAACACCTGCACCAGCCGCACCTTGTCCGCGGCCACGCGGATGCCGCCGGTGGCCGACCGCAGCACCAGTTGCTGGCCCGCCGCTTCGGCCAGCGGGCGGCTCACGTCGGCGGCGTCGCGCACCACCTCGAACAGGTCGACCGGATGGATCTGCAGCGCGATCTTGCCGCGGGTGATGCGCGCCACCTCCAGCAGGTCGTCGATCAGGCGCGCCATGTGCTCGACCTGGCGGTTCATCATCTCGAACAGCTTGCGCGACTGCGCCGGGTCGGGCTCCCTGTTCATCAGCACCGCCAGCGCGGTGCGCACGGGCGCCAGCGGGTTGCGCAGCTCGTGCGCGAGCGTTGCGAGGAATTCGGTCTTGCGCTGGTCGGCCTCGCGCAGGCCTTCCAGCGTTTCGCGCAGCACGTACTGCCGCTTGCGCGCGGCGAGCGCGGCGCGCACGGCGCTCACGAACGCCGCCACGCGCATCGGCCGCTCGAGCACCGTGAGGCTGCCGATCGCATCCATCATGCGCGCGATGGCGGGCGAGTCCGCGCCCGTGCGCGCGAGCACCATCACGGGCAGGTCGGACCAGTCGGGCTGCGCCTGCAGCGCGGCCATCACGCCGGTGAACGCCGGGTCGTACAACACTTCCTCCGCGAGGATCAGCGCGCCCGCCCCCGCCGCCATCTCGCGCAGGACTTCGTCCGCCGTCGCGCACGCGGTGCTTGCCACGCCTTCGCGCTGCAGCATCGGCACGATGAGGTCGCGGTCCTTCGCCGTCGCCGCGCGCAACAGCACGCGCAGCTCGCCCGCGGCATCGATTTCCGCATTCACGCAGTCGGCCCGACGGTCGCCGGCTCGGGCACGATGGGCATCGGCACGCCCGTGAGGATCCCGCGGAACTCGCGCAGCGGCGGGCCGAGCTCGATCCCGCGCTCGGACATCGTCATGCCGCGGATCGTGCGTTCGTGGCGGCCGCTGCGCTTTTTCATCACCGAGATGGCCTGCCGCACTTCGCCTTCGGCTTCGAAATAGCGCAGCAGGACGACGGCGTCGGCGAGGTAGCTCGCATCGACAGGAGCCTGCATCTGCGAGCCGATCATCCCGTGGTGCGCGCCGACCAGCAGCGTGGCCACGCCCGCCTGGCCGAGGTACGTGAGCAGTTCGTGCAACTGCACCACGAGGAATTTCTCGTCGGGCATCGCATTGAGGTAGCCGTTGAGGCTGTCGATCACGATGACCTTCGCGTCGTGCGTTTCCACGGCCTCGCGGATCGCCTGCACGAGCTCGCCGGGCGACAGCTCCGCCGGGTCGACCTGCCGGATCCGGATGTGGCCCGACTCGATGTGGGGCCGCAGGTCCATCCCGAGGCCTTTGGCGCGACCGAGCAGGTTGGCGAGGCTTTCGTCGAAGATGAAAAGGGCCGCGCACTCCCCGCGCCGTGCCGCCGCGTACGCGAATTGCGCTGCGAGACTCGACTTGCCCGTGCCGGGTGCGCCGACGAGCAGCGTGCTCGTGCCGCGCGTGATGCCGCCGCCGAGCAGGTCGTCCAGCGTCTTCACTCCGCTGGG
>DATBPW010000104.1:0-15811 GCA_036561125.1 Ramlibacter sp.
GCCGTAGCTCGCCCGCAGCAGCCGCAGTTCGCGCTCGGCTTGCCGCGGCTCGCCGTTCATCGCGAGCGACATCGCGTACGCGAGATGCAGGTTGGCCCAGCCGAAACGCACGCTCGCTTCGCGCAGGCGATCGATTTCCTCCGGTGGCATGTTCTCGCGCGGCACGACGCGACCGAGCGCGAGCAGCTCGCCCAGCTGCGTGAGCAGGACGAGGTGCGGCGGCGCGTAGCCTTCGGGTGTGCGGCCGACGCGGCGCAACTCGAAGCGCATGACGCGGTAGTCCTCTTCGGCGAGCAGGTACTCCTGTGCGGCGGCAGTGCAAGCAGCGCCGAGCAGCACGATGGCAACGGCCGCGCGCCACCGCGCCGCGCGCTCGGCAAGGCGCGTTTGCGTGGCGGCAAGCCGTTCAGCCTGTATGCGCGCGAGCAGCGCGGCCGCCCACGTGCCCGGGAACAGGAAATACGAATAAGCGAACGGGAACTCGAACATGCTGTGGACCAGGAGCGGAAGTATCGAGCCGAACAGCAGGACTTCGGGCGCCCCGCTCGTGCGCAGCAGCATGCGCGCGAGCCACCAGGTCGCGGCGCCCGCGAGGAGCAGTCCCAGCGGCACGCCGACCCACAGCAGAAGGTCGAGGATGATGTTGTGCGCATAGTCGCTCGACTGCCAGCCTTCCACCGTCTCGGCGCCGGCCTTCTGGCCCGCCATGCTCTGGCGCACGCCATAGCCGACCCAGGGCGATTTCTCGATGCCGGCGACGCACTGCTTCCAGATCACCTGGCGCGCCGAGTCCTTCGCGGCGAACGCGCCGCGCGGCTCCTGCAGGTACAGCGCTTCGTTGATGGAGCCCCAGGACAGCGCAAGCACCGCGAGCGACGCGAGCCACAGCATGATCCAGCGCGCGCGCGGCAGGCCGGCGACGCCGCGGCCCTTCGCGATCACGATCGCACCCAGGCAGAACGCCGACAGCAGGCCCGAGCGCGATTCGGACAGCGTCAGGCCCCATGAAAACCACGCCACGAGCACGATGCAACCGATGCTCCCGAGTTGGCCGGTTGCGCGCAGGAGCAGCGCGAAGGCCGTCGCCATCATGAGCAGGCTGGCGAGGTGGTTCGGCTGCCCCAGGTTCGAATACGCCCGCATCTCGGGGCCGCGCTCGGCGGCGAAGATGCCCAGCACCTGCTCCATGCGCAGCCATTGCAGATGCGTCACGGCGACGGCGAGCGCGGCAACGACGACGATGATCCACGCGAGCCACACGACGGGTTCGCTGCGCGTTCCCAGGGCGTGGCTATTGGCGCCCAGCCACCACGCGAGCGCCCACCCGCACACGTAGAGCGACGACAGGAACGCATCGCCGCGATACGGAATCTGGCCGGCGCGCCACTGGATCGCGATGAGCGCGATCACCGCGAGCGCGAGCCACCATGCGCGCACGGCGACGAGCGGCGCGGGCCACGCAGTTCGCGCGGCCGAGAAAAGGATGAGGGCCGCGAATGCGGCCGCTTCGCTGTGGAAGCTGGTCCACGGCGGGTAATGGTTCGGCGCGAGATACGCCCCCGCGAGCGCGAGCGTCGCGAGCGTTCCGAAGGCGAGCGCCAATAAAAAACGCCCCGTACGGGGCGTCTTCTCGCCGGAAGGCGAACCTTCCGTCATCAGCCGCGGCAGGAGCCCGGCAGGAACTTCGACGGGATCGTCGTGCCGTCGGCCGACGAGCCGCAACGCCAGCCCCACAGCGCCGAGCCGGCACCGGTGGCAAACACGGCAGGCGCCGTCGCGCTGGACATCGGCGTGAGCGTCACGAGCATGTTGTCGATCTGGCTGTCACCGAAGCCTTGCGCTTGCACGGTGATCTTGCCGTCAGCCGACGTCGTGACCGCCTGGACGTACTTCGACGAGACGCTCGGGCTGGACGTGCCGGCACCCGATTCGCAGCCCCAGCCGTTCGCGCCCGGCGCGTTGGACGCGCTGCCCGATTGGTACACCTCGGTGATCGACGTGCGGCATGCCGAGGCGGCCAAGACCACTTCGGACATCTTCGCGCGCTTGGTGTAGTCCTGATATGCAGGCAGGGCCACCGCCGCCAGGATACCGATGATCGCGACCACGATCATCAATTCGATGAGGGTGAAACCCTGTTGCAGTTGACGCTTCATTGACACCTCCAGGTTGTTGAGAGAAGCCGGGCCAAGTTGCAATCCGCGTGCCAGCCCTTGCCGACAGCGACAGCGTGAGTTTCTTCGCGGTTGCTGCACGGCAAGATGACCAATTGCGGCAGAGCTGGGGCGCGAACTGGACATTTTTGTCGTGGCAGGCCTCACCTGATGCAGACAGCGCGGACCTGCTTGATGTCCGTCAGGCCCATCATGATCTTCTCCATGCCGTCCATCTTCAGCGTGCGCATGCCGGTGGCGACGGCGGCCACGAAGATTTCGGCGACGCGCGCGCGCTCTTGCACCAGCTTCTTGATCTCGTCGTCGGCCACGAGCAGTTCGTGCAGGCCGATGCGGCCCTTGTAGCCGCCCTTGTTGCACTTGTCGCATCCGACCGACTTGTAGAACTTCAGGCGGCCGTTGTCGCCGTAGGCCTTCACCCAGCTTTCGTACAGCTTCTTCGCCTCGCCCGCATAGTCCTTCTGCCACGGCTCGGTGTGGCGCAGGTCTTCCGCATATTCGGCGATGAAGGTCTTGATCTCCTCCTGCTCGGGAAAGTAGGAGTCCTTGCAGTCGCACAGCTTCTTGGCCAGGCGCTGCGCGAGGATGCCGAGCAGTGCGTCCGCGAAGTTGAACGGGTCCATGCCCATGTCGAGCAGGCGGATGATCGATTCGGGCGCCGAGTTCGTATGCAGCGTCGAGAACACCAGGTGGCCGGTGAGCGACGCTTCGATGCCCATCGACACCGTTTCCTTGTCGCGCGACTCGCCCACCATGATGATGTCCGGGTCGGCGCGCAGGAACGCGCGCATCACCAATGCGAAATCGATGCCCGCCTTCTTGTTGATCTGGACCTGGCGCAATCCCTTCTGCGTGATTTCGACCGGGTCCTCCGCCGTCCAGATCTTCGTGTCGGGCGTGTTGAGGAACTTCAGGATCGAGTGCAGCGTGGTCGTCTTGCCCGAACCGGTCGGGCCGCACACGTAGAACAGGCCATAGGGCTTGCTCACCGTCTTCTCGAGCCGCTCCTTGTTGATCGCCGTGAGCCCGAGCTTGTCCAGCGGGATCGGCTCGCCGGCCGCAAGGATACGCATCACGACGTCTTCGACGCCGCCGGCCGACGGAATGGTCGCCACGCGCAGCTCGATGTCGAGCGGGCCGAACTTCTTGAACTTGATCTTGCCGTCCTGGGGCTTGCGCTTCTCGGAGATGTCGAGGTCGCACATGATCTTCAGGCGCGTGACCAGCGGCTGGCGGAAATGCGCGGGCACTTCGATGTAGGGCTGCAGCGAGCCGTCGATGCGGAAGCGGATGCCGGTCTTCGCCTTGCCCGGCAGCGGCTCGACGTGGATGTCCGACGCCTTCATGTTGTAGGCGTCGATGATCACCTTGTTGACGAACTTGACCAGCTCGTTGTCCGCGGCGGCCGAGACGGCGTCGCCCTCGTCGAGCGCGTCGTCCTCCGACGGTGAGGACATGTCGGCGAGCAGGTCCTCGACCGACGTCTCCTCGGTGGCGCCGAAGATCTGTGCGAGGGTCTCCTCGAACTCGGTTTGCGTGGTGACCCGGTACGCGAACTTCGAATAGCGCGGCAGCACTTGCGGCACCATGCGCGATCCGCGCACCGCTTCCGGGTCCGTGCACATGATGACCAGGCCTTCGGGCGACTCCTCCAGCGGGATCCAGCCTTGCTCGATCACGAAGTCCTTCTTGAGGCTCCCGTGCAGCATCTCGACCTTCAGGCGCCCGGCGTTGAATGCCTCGTAGGGCACGCCGAAATACCTGGACAGCGAAGCGCCGATCTGCGGGGGCCGGATCTTGTAGTCGGCCATCAGCACGTGTTCGACCGACTTCGCCTCGTCGCGCGCCTTCTGCACGGCCGCCTTGAGCTCGTCGGCGGTGATCACGCCGGCCCCGACGAGGCCGTCATAGCGGCCTGCGCGCCGCCGCTGGCTCTCCTCCGCCTTCTGCATGCGCTGGCGAATGGCGGTGGCGAGCGTGTTGCACAACTGCGTGGCGCCCTCGACCTCGAGGTCGCCGAACGGCTGGTCGCTCTTGTTGTTGATGACCTGCAGCACGCCGTACAGCTGGTCGCCGTCCATCACCGGGAAGACCATCATCTGCTTGGTGCGGTAGCCCGAGCGCTTGTCCACCTCCTTGGCCGTCGCGAACGACAGGCGCGAGTCGATGCGCTTGAGCGCGTCTTCGTCGTAGACGTCCGCGATGTTGACCATCTGCTTCGAAAACGCCACGAAGCCCGCGAGGCTTTGCGGGCTGATCGGCAGCTTGAGGTCCTTGCTCGCGTTCAATCCCGTCTTGAGCTTCGAGATGATCGCGGTGCGGTCCTCGTTGACCGCGTAGAGCGTCAGGCGGTCCGCATTGAACAGCTTGCAGATGTCCTGGCTCGCCTCGAGCATGATCTGGTCGATGTTCTCGGTGGCGTGGATCTTCGTCGTGACCAGCTGCAGCTGGCGGAAGAACAACGCCTCGAAGGAGACGCCGCGCTGGTCGGGCGGCAACTGCTGCGAGTCGTAGAACGCCTGAGAATCGCGTTCGACGGGTTTGAGGACGGCACTCATCTAACGCCCCATTCCTTAGAGGTCGAATTCCTGGCCGGCGCGCAGCCAGCGGATGTCGTGGGAGACGTTCGGGCCGAACGGCTGCGTCTGGTCGAACTTCTGGATCTCCGACATGATCATGTCGGTCTCCGCCGGCTTCGTGTGCGTGATGTAGATCGGGAAGGACTTGTCCTTCTCGATGCAGTCGAGCTCTTCCGCGAGCGAACTCGGCGCGAGGTGCAACGCGCGCTTGGCGAGGTCCTTCTCGCGATTGGAGAACGCGGTCTCGATCACCAGCGCCGCGACATTCATCTGGTTGATGCGGCGCCAGAACGCCGGGTTGCGCTCGGTATCGCCGGTGAACACCCAGCAGCCCTTGCCCGACGTGACGGCGAAGCCGCAGGCCGGCACCGTGTGCACCGCAGGCAGCACCTCGATGCGCTTGCCCGGCAATTCGAGCGTCTGGCCGACCTGGATCTCCGAGAACGTGATGAACGGCGCCGCGGGCGTGGGAATGCGCGAGAAATCCGGCCAGATCACGTTGTTGAAGATGTGCGTCTTGAGCGCGGCGATGGTGCCCGGCAGTGCGTGCACCTGGATCGGCTTGGTGAGCGACGACGCGATCGCGTCCGTCATGAGCGGCAGCGAAGCGACGTGATCGAGGTGCGAATGCGTGAGCAGCACGTGGTCGATCGCCTTCATTTCCTCCAGCGTCAGGTCGCCCACGCCGGTGCCGGCGTCGATCAGGACGTCCGAGTCGAGCAGGAAAGAAGTGGTCCGGCAATCCCTGGCGATCGCCCCGGAACAACCCAGAACCCGTACCTTCATCGAGGTGGCCTCACTTGGTCTCGAAGTTCGTGGCACCGTCCCACTCGGGGTCGAACGGCAGCAACCTCATTGAGGCTACACGCTCCGAATACAACTCGTAAAGGTATTTTTTGGGGTTCATCCGCTGCAAATTGAGCATCAGGACATCGCACTGGTCCCAGTCCTGGGCGCGGTAGGCTTTCAGGAAGGCGGCCCACGTCTTGAGTTCCTCCTGGTGCGACTTCTCGATGCGGTCGGCCGGCGCGAGCGGCCAGAAGATCGCCACGGCCTGCTCCTTGCCCTTGACGCGGACGCGGTCAAGCTCCTGCCAGGCGAAATCGGGCGCCGCCTTGCGGGTGGTCTCGCTCACCACGATGTCGACGCCATAGACCTTGGACAAGCCTTCGAGCCGCGAGCCGAGGTTGACCGCGTCGCCGATCACGGTGTAGGCCTGCCGGATCTCCGAGCCCATGTTGCCCACGCACATGGTGCCGGTGTTCAGGCCGATGCCCACGCCGATCTCCGGAGTGCCCTGGGCGCGGTGCTCCTCGTTGATCTTGCGCACGGCGTTGGCCATCTCCATCGACGTCTTCACCGCCAGGTGCGCGTGGTTGGCCAGTTCGACCGGCGCGCCCCAGAAGGCCATCACGCAGTCCCCCATGTACTTGTCGATCGTGCCGCGGTTCTTGCGGATCACGTCGGTGAGGCGGTCGAAGACGGACGTGAGCAGCGCCTGCAGCTGCGTCGGCTCCATCTTCTCGGACATCTTGGTGAACCCGCGCATGTCGCAGAACATCACCGTGAGTTCCTTGTTGGTCGCCTTCATGCTGTAGTTCTCGGCCCCCTGCGCGACCATCTCGTCGACCAGCTCCGGCGGCACGTAGGTGCCGAACATGTGAGCAAGCTCGCGCTTGCTGCGGCTTTCCACGAAGTAGCCGTAGGACATGTTCAGTGCGAAGGCGGTGACGCACATGACCAGCGCGGCCGCGAGCGGCAGGATCAGGCCTTCGGCCGCATACAGGTAGGTGTTCAGCGCGCTCACCAAGGCGACGACGACAGCGCTCATGATCATGGCGCGCGTCGCCGACAGCAGCGGCAGCCCGAATGCCAGCACGAGGCCCGCGACCATCAGGATGATGAAGTCGTAGCCTTTCGCGTAGTCCGGCTTCACGGCGACGTGGCCGTCGAGGAAACCCGAGATCAGGTTCGCGTGCGCTTCCACGCCCGGGTAGGTTTCGGATACGGGCGTGGCGCGGAAGTCCTGCAGCCCCGGCGCAGTGGTGCCCACCAGCACGATCTTGCCCTTGAGCGTTTCCGGCGGCAGCTTGTGCGTGACGATGTCGCTCGCGGAAACGTACTTGTACGAGCCGCCGGAGGGCCCCCCGGGACCGCGGAACGGAATCCACGAGATCACGCCTTCGGCCACGGGAATGGTCACGGACTGGCTGCCGAGCGGCAGCTTGATGCTGTCGAGCGACTGGTATGAGCGCGAGACGAACTTGTCCGCAGGAAAGCCCGGCTCCACCGGCGGTGAGCCGATCGCCATGCGGAACACCGCGAGCGCGAGCGACTCGTAGTACTGCCCATCGTATTCCGACACCAGCGGTGCGGAGCGCAGCAGCCCGTCCGCGTCCGCGACGGGGTTGAAGAAGCCGCCGACCGGCGCGGAGCGCACGATCTGCTCGAGGTTGGAGCCGTAGCCGGTCCAGTGAACGAACTTGATCGGCCGTCCCTGGAGCGTGCCCTTGTCCATCACCGGGCTGGGCAGCACGCCGCTCGTGTGCCCGCCGCGATCACTCGTGAAGTAGTAGCCGAGGACGACCGGCCGGCCCTTGAGCGACTTCGCGAAGAGTGCATCGTAGTCGAGCGAGCTGCGCAGCTGTTCGAGCTTGGACGCGAACCCTGGCGCGTCCTTCAGCTCGCCCTGCGCGAGCTGGCGCAGGCGGCCGAGGCCGGAGCTGTCGTCGGGTTCGGCAAAGACGACGTCGAAGCCCACGACGTTCGCCTTCTGCCGGTCGAACAGCTCGTCGACCATTTCGGCGAGGCGGTTGCGTCCCCAGGGCCAGCGGCCGATCTCCTGCAGGCTCTTTTCGTCGAGGTCGACGATCACGATGCGATCGTCCAGCGTGCGCGGCATCGTGGCGCGCAGGCGCGCGTCGTAGATGATGTCGTCGAGGCGCTGCAGCACCCCGATCTGCAACAGGCCCACGGCGTGGAGCAAAGCGAACACCAGCGGGATCAGCGTCACCGCGATGCGCGACCAGTGTCTGGTGAGCAAGCCCATCCGGCCCCGAACCCCTCTTTCGGTGTGGCGGCGTTCTCGTGCGCCGCGCGCTTCTTATTCCACCGTGCGCGGCCCGTCAGGCCTGCACGAACTGCATCTGCGTGCCCGCGAGCTCCAGCAGGTCGCCGTTCTTCAGCGTGACGGGCTCCGCCCCGATGGCGGCGCCGTTGAGCGTCGGCTTGTTGTTGCCCTCGACATGCGCCACCACGAAGCCGTGGGGGCGCTTCGTGATCGCGGCGACCGCCACGCCGGGCTTGCCGATCGTGGTGACGACCTTCACCAGCGGAACCTGCCGCCCCGCCGCCGCGCCCGAAAGCACCTTGATGCTCGCGTTCACCTGCCCGAGGTCCGCGGCCTGCGCTGCCGAAGCCGCCGCGGCGGCGGGCGCTTGCGCGGGCGCGCCCGCGGCGGGCGCCGGCGCCTTGGCCACCGGCGGCAGCACCTGCCCCGGCTTGAGGATCATCGTCTTTTCGTACGTCGGGCCGGCCTGCTCGTGGATGAACTTGATCTTGTACTTGCCGATTTCGACCGTGTCGTTGTTCGCGAGCAGCTGCTTCTTGACAGCCTTGCCGTTGATGTAGGTGCCGTTGGTGCTGTTCAGGTCCTCGAGGTAGACCTCGTTGCCGCTCATTTGCAGCACCGCATGCTCGCCGCTGACCGCGAGGTTGTCGATCACGATGTCGTTGTAAGGACGGCGGCCGAGCGTCGTCCGGTCCTTCGTCAACTGCACTTCCTTGATGACGACACCGTCGATCGAAACGATCATCTTCGGCATGGTCCACTCCTGTTCGTGAGGCTCATCTTATAGGCAAACGAGTACATAACGGCTATTTCCCCAGCAGGCGGGAAATCAATCCCTTCTTCCTCGATCCCTCGCTCGCCTGCGTCACGAGCACTGAAATGTTGTCCCTGCCGCCGTTCGCGTTGGCCGCGTCGATCAACATGCCGACCTTCTGCTCCAACGGAACTTCTTGCGCCAGGATCTTGGCAATCCCGTCATCATCCACCATGTCGGACAGGCCGTCCGAGCACATGATGTAGATGTCGCCCGGTTCGACCTTGTGTTCGTTGACTTCCAGCAACACCGCGTCCTCGACGCCGAGCGCACGCGTCACAAGGTTCTTGTTTGTCGAGGTCGCCGCCTGCTCGCGCGTGATCAGCCCGGCGTCCATCTGTTCCTGCAGCAGCGAGTGGTCCTTGGTGATCTGCTCGAACTGCGCACCGCGCAGGCGATAGCAGCGCGAGTCGCCGATATGCCCGAGGATCAGGCGCGCGTCTGCGAACACGCCGAGTACCAGCGTCGTGCCCATGCCGCTGTACTGCGGGTTCGAATTCGCGGCATTGAAGATCGAGCGGTTCGCGTTGTCGACGCAGATTTCCATCGCGCGGCGCACCTCGCGCGGGTTCGCGCTGCGGCCGGCTTGCGACAACCAGCGCCCGAGCTCGGACTTGATGAAGGTGGTGGCCATCCCGCTGGCGATCTCGCCCGCGTTGTAGCCGCCCATGCCGTCGGCCAGGATGGCCAGGCGCGCCTCTTCGTCGACTGCGACCGAGTCTTCGTTGTTTTCCCGTGCGAGGCCGGGGTCGGTACGGACGCAGAACTCGTAATTCATTGGCGTCGCATCAGGCGCCGGAACCGTTGCCGCCCTGGGGCTTCTGGAATGTCGTGGTCTTCTCGTAAGTGGCGCCCGCCGGGGCGCCCTGCGGCGAATCATAGCTGCCCGTGCCGCCCGGCACGCCGATCACCGTCTTGTCGTACGCCGCGCCGGTTGCGCCGGCCTGGAACGCTGCGGTGCCGCCGCTGCCGACAGCCGCGAGCGCAGCTTCGCCCTTCGACAGGGCCGACGCCTGCGCCGGCGGCGCATTCGCGGCCATGGGTGCGCCGCTCATTTCGGCCATCGCGGCCTTCAGGTCGGAAGCGAAGGCATCGCCGTCCTGGTAGCGCTCCTCGGGTTTCTTGGCCAGCGCCTTCGCCACCACCGCGGCAAGGTGGTCGGAGATTTCCTTGCGGACGATGCGGATGTCCGGCGCGGGCTCGTTGGCGATCTTGAACATCAGTTCGGCCATCGAGTCGCCGCGGAACGGCAGCACGCCCGTGAGCATCTGGAACAGCATCACGCCCAGCGAATACAGGTCGGAGCGGCCGTCGACCTTCTTGCCGGCGATCTGCTCGGGCGACATGAACGAGGGCGTGCCGAGCACGAGGCCCGTCTTGGTCTTGCTCGAATCGGTAATGCGCGCGATGCCGAAGTCCGTCACCTTCACGGTGTCGGAGTCCAGTTCGTACATGATGTTGGCGGGCTTGATGTCACGGTGCACGACGTTCGCACGGTGCGCGTACGCCAGCGCCTCGGCGACGCGCGCGACGATCGACAGCACCTTGGGCATCGGCAGCAGGTTGCCGTCCTTGCAATGGTCGACCAGGTCCTGGCCCTTGAGGAACTCCATCGCGATGTAGGCGAGGTCGTGCTCCTCGCCCGCGTCGAAGATGGTCACGATGTTCTGGTGCTGCAGGCGCCCCGCGGTCTCGGCCTCGCGGAAGAACCGTTCGCGCGCGTCGTTGAGTTCCTCGCCTTCGAATTCGTTCGACAGCGCCATCGTCTTGATCGCCACGACGCGGCCGATCTTCGGGTCCTTGCCCAGGTAGACGACGCCCATCGCGCCCTTGCCCAGCTCCTTTTCGACCTGGTAGCGCCCCAGCATCGGCTTTTCGACGCCGCCGCCGTCGAGCAGCATCGTGCCGCCGGGATGCGCGCCGCCGCCGCCAAGGATGACAGTCTCCGACAGGTTCTTCGCGCGATTGAGCTTGGCGTCCAGCCCCTTGTAGGTCTTGTCGAGGCTGGCCATGTACTCGTAGACCGCCTGCACCTTGTTGAACTGGCGCTTGCGCTCGAAGTCCAGCGCGAGGTTGGCCAGGTTGTCCATCAGCGCGTCGGTGTGCGGCACGCGGCGGAAGCGGTCGAAGGCCATGTCCAGCTGGCCTTGTCCCTGCAAGGCGAGGCCCATCATGCGATTGGTCTCGGCCGATTCCTCGTCCGATTTGATCTTGCCGGCCTCGGTGATGAGGAAGTGCTTCGTCGTCAGCGCCAGGTGTCCGATGAGGAGCAGCGAGGCCGGCAGCACGAATTTCAGCCACATCGACGCGCCGGCGAGCAGGAAGTACTCCGCGCTCAGGAGCACGATGAACGCGCCCGCGGTCACGCCCGCGGCCATTCCCGCCGAAATCCGGGGCAGGCCGGCGACCAGGTAGGCGGCGATCAGCAGGAAAACGGCGATGCCCGCCCACGGCGACCACGAAGGCTCGACGATGAAGTGTTCGCCGAGCACGCTGGAGGTCACGTGGGCCATGTATTCGGCAGGCGACAGGCCGGCGTAGCCGGGCACGGGAAACAGGGTGCCGACGCCGGCGGCCGTCGAGCCGATCAGCACGATCTTGCCTTCGTATTTCTTCAGCGGGATCTTGCCGGACAGCACGTCGAAGAACGAGTCGACGGCGAACGGAATCTTGCCGTCGCGCGCGTGATAGAACTGCGGCAGCATGCGCGCCGTTTCATCCGTGTGCACGCGCAAGCGGCCGATCTGCACCGTGTCGGGCGCAAGCGGCTTGATGTCCTTCGCATCGAGGTTCAGGCTCTTCGCCGCCGCGAGCAGCGCCATCGAAGGCACCGCCTTGCCGTAGTAGTTGACCAGCAGCGGTTCCTCGCGGACCGACCCGTCCACGTCGCTCAACGTGTTCAAGTGCCCGATCCCCGCCGCCGCGTTGCCGATGCTGTCGATCGGGAACGTGCCGCGCACGGCGGGCACCGAGAACCCGCTGGACTCCTGCACCGAGCTCTTCGCGACGGCCGCGGGCAAAGGCTTGTCCGGATTGCCTTGCGGCTCGCCGAGCTGGAACACGGAGGGCAGGAGCACGTTGCCGGCCTTGGAAATGCTCGCAGCGAGTTTCGCGTCGGTGTCGAGCGCCTCTTCCGCTTCACCCACCAGCTTCGTCACGGCCTCGTTCGGCGGGGCGCCCCCCGCGTCCGACCCGAGCGCTTGCTTGATCTGACGGATGTACGTAAGTCCCCGGTCGACTTGCGGCTCGCTGAAGAAAACGCTGTACACGATCGTCTTGGCCTTCGCCGAGGCGAGCTTGTCGATCATCTCCGCATGCACGTCGCGCGACCACGGCCAGCGGCCGATGTTGGCGATGCTCTGGTCGTCGATGGCGATGACGGCGATGCGGTCCGACGGGTGGCGCGCGCTGCTGGTGACGCCGAAGTCGTAGAAGCGCCGCTCGAGCGTGCCGATGGTATCGGTGGTCAAGTACAGCAGCAGGACGACCACCACGACGACGGCGCCCACGAACCAGTCGGCGCGCCAGAATTGGCCACGCAGAGTTTTGGATTTGCCCACGCACGCCCCCGTCCTGAACTGCATTGCACGCGGCGACGCCGCACCTACCGGCGCCGTGCTGCAGGCGCAGGTCTGGCGCGAAGTTAACAGACGGGACAGGGGCGGACAAGGGACTTTGTCACGAGTCAAATACGAATTGTTGCAAACAGCGGACGGTTGCCTGCCCGCCGCCCCGGCTCACGTCGCGGCGCGTTTGCGAGAGAGTAGGACCTTGCCCACGCCGACGACGATCGCGGCCGCCAGCGCCGCGCTCGCGTAGTGCATCCACCGGTTGTCTCCCACGAACCCGGCGAGGGCCTGGTCGTTCATGATCGTCTCGCCCCCGACCCATCCGATGAGGGCCGCACCCGCGACCACGATGAAGCGGAAGCGCTGCATGAGCGCGACCATCAGGGTGGCGCCGAACAGCACCAGCGGGATGCTGAGCGCCAGGCCGATCACCAGCAGCGCGACGCTGCCTTGCGCCGCGGCGGCCACGGCAATGACGTTGTCCAGGCTCATGACGACGTCGGCGACCAGGATGGTGCGGACCGCCGACATGAGGTTTGCGTGTTCGCGGACTTCGCCCTTTCCTTCGTCATCGCCTTCTGCCAGTAACTGGACGCCGATCCACACCAGCAGCAAGCCGCCGGCCGCTTGCAGGTACGGCAGTCGCAGCAGCTTCGCAGCGACGACGGTGAGCACTACGCGCAAGACGACAGCGGCGCCCGCGCCCCAGAGCGCGGCGGCCTTTTGCTGGCGCGGCGGCAGCGTGCGCGCCGCCAGCGCGATCACCACCGCGTTGTCGCCCGACAGGATGATGTTGATCCAGACGATCTTGGCCAGCCCGATCCAGAACTCGGGCCCGAGCAGCGCTTCCATGCGGCGGGAGTCTCCTGTTTCGCTTCCCAGCAAAAACGCCCGGAACCGCCAGGTCCCGGGCGCTTGCCCTTGGCTTTTCGCCGCAGTGTAGCGGCGCAGCCTCGCGCCGTGGCGTTGGCGTTACAGCAGCGCCTTGAGCAGCTTGCCCATCTCGGAAGGATTGCGTGTCACCTTGAAGCCGCACTCTTCCATGATCGCGAGCTTCGCGTCGGCCGTGTCCGCGCCGCCGGAAATCAGCGCGCCGGCGTGGCCCATGCGCTTGCCGGCAGGCGCCGTCACGCCTGCGATGAAACCGACGATCGGCTTTTTCATGTTGTCCTTGCACCAGCGCGCCGCGTCGGCTTCGTCGGAGCCGCCGATCTCGCCGATCATGATCACGGCGTCGGTGTCCGGGTCGTCGTTGAACGCCTTCATCACGTCGATGTGCTTCAGCCCGTTGATCGGGTCGCCGCCGATCCCCACGGCCGTGGACTGGCCGATGCCCAGCTCGGTGAGTTGCGCGACTGCTTCGTACGTGAGCGTGCCGGAGCGCGAGACGACGCCCACGCGGCCCTTCTTGTGGATGTGGCCGGGCATGATGCCGATCTTGATCTCGTCGGGCGTGATCAGGCCGGGGCAGTTGGGGCCGAGCAGCAGGGTCTTCTTGCCGCCGCGCGCTTCCTTTTCCTTCATCCGGTTGCGCACGACGAGCATGTCCTTGACGGGGATTCCTTCGGTGATGCAGATCGCCAGGTCGAGGTCGGCTTCCACCGCTTCCCAGATCGCGTCGGCAGCGCCCGCGGGCGGCACGTAGATCACCGAGACAGTCGCACCGGTCTGCGCCTTGGCGTCCTTCACGCTCGCGAAGATCGGGATCTCGAAGATCTTCTCGCCGGCCTTCTTCGGGTTCACGCCGGCCACGAAGCAGTTCTTGCCGTTCGCGTATTCCTGGCACTTCTCGGTGTGGAACTGGCCCGTCTTGCCGGTGATGCCCTGCGTGATGACGCGCGTGTCCTTGTTGATGTAGATCGACATGTTCTCTGTTCCTCAGGACTTCACTGCGGCCACGACTTTTTGCGCGGCTTCGGCCATCGTGTCCGCGCTGATGATCGGCAGGCCCGATTCGGCCAGCAGCTTCTTGCCGAGTTCCTCGTTGGTGCCTTTCATGCGCACGACCAGCGGCACGCTCAGGTTCACCGCCTTGCACGCCGAGATCACGCCGGTGGCGATGGTGTCGCACTTCATGATGCCGCCGAAGATGTTCACCAGGATCGCCTTGACCTTCGGGTTCTTCAGCATGATCTTGAAGGCCTCGGTCACCTTCTCGGGCGTGGCGCCGCCGCCGACGTCGAGGAAGTTCGCCGGCTCCGCGCCGAACAGCTTGATGGTGTCCATGGTGGCCATTGCCAGGCCCGCGCCGTTCACGAGGCAGCCGATGTCGCCGTCCAGCGAGATGTAGGCCAGGTCGAACTTCGACGCCTCGATCTCGGCCGGGTCCTCTTCGTCCAGGTCGCGCAGCGCGACGATCTCCGGGTGGCGGAACAGCGCGTTCGAATCGAAGTTGAACTTGGCGTCCAACGCGAGGATGTTGCCCTTGCCGTCGCGGTTGAGCGGGTTGATCTCCACCAGAGACGCATCCGTGTCCATGTAGCACTTGTAGAGCTTCTTGAACACGTCGGCCGCTTGCTCGGCCGATTTGCCCTCGAGCCCGATCCCCGAAGCAATCTCCCTTGCCTGCGCATCGCTCAGGCCCGCGAGTGGATCGACGAACACCTTCTTGATCTTCTCGGGCGTGCTGTGCGCGACTTCCTCGATGTCCATGCCGCCTTCGCTCGACGCGATGAAGGCGACCTTCTGCGAGGCGCGGTCCGTGACGACGGAGACGTAGTACTCCTTCTGGATGTCCGCGCCTTCCTCGATGTACAGGCGCCGCACCTTCTGGCCCTCGGGCCCCGTCTGGTGTGTCTTGAGCTGCATGCCGAGCATCTGCCCCGCCAGTTCCTTCACCTGGTCGACGCTCCTTGCGACCTTCACGCCGCCGCCCTTGCCGCGGCCGCCCGCATGGATCTGCGCCTTGACGACCCACACCGGGCCGCCGAGTTTCTGGGCCGCCTCGACGGCTTCCTGCACCGTGAACGCGGGCACACCGCGCGGGACGGGCACACCGAACTGGCGCAGGATTTCCTTGCCTTGGTACTCGTGGATCTTCATGGAAAGTGTCTCTCGGGAAGAGGATTCGGCGCGCGCGGCGACAGTGGGCACGCGCAGCGCCTGCCAGCGGAAAACAGCGTGCAACTGTATCATGGTGCATCGCACCAACCATTGCGATTGCTTGGGCGTTCCATAAGCAATTGCTACAGGACAGAACGATGCCGAAGGTGTTCATTGATGGCGAAGCCGGCACGACCGGCCTGCAGATCCGCGAACGGCTGGAGAAGATGCCCGCCATCGAACTGGTGAGCATTGCGCCCGAGCGGCGCAAGGACCCGGCAGCCAAGCGCGAGCTGATGGCGGGCGTGGACCTCGTGGTCTTCTGCCTGCACGACGACGCCGCACGCGAATCCGCGGCGATGGTCGACGCGATCGAGCGCACCCAAGGCCGAGCACCGCGTGTGATCGATGCGTCGAGCGCACACCGCGTCGCCGAAGGCTGGGTCTATGGCTTTGCCGAGCTCGCGCCCGGGCAGGCGCAGGCCATCGCGAGCGCGCGGCGCGTGACGAACCCCGGCTGCTATCCCACGGGCGCGATCGCGTTGATCCGCCCGCTCGTCGAC
>DATBPW010000105.1:0-8857 GCA_036561125.1 Ramlibacter sp.
GATCCGCTGGTTGTTCGCGCCCGATGCGATGCGTGCCAGCACGTCCCATTCGCGCGTCGTGAGCACGTCGAACGGCTTGGCCTTGGCGGGCGGAGCTGCTGCCGCCGGCGCGGCCAGGCGCGAGGAGATCGAGTCGCGATAGCGCCGCGCGGCCTCGCTGCGGGATTCGACCCTCAGCTTGAGGAGCAGCCGCGCGAGGTGCTTCTTGACGGTGTGGATGCTCAGCCCGAGCGTGTCGGCGAGCTGCACGTTGCTCGCGCCGAGAGCGACGAGCTGCAGCACTTCCAGTTCACGCCTCGACAAGCCTTCGATCACGCGGCCGAGTCTTGCTGCCGGGCTTGCGTCCGTCCAATGAAAACGGCCGCGCGGATTGATCGAATGCCTGCATGTCCTGCAACTTGCAGGCATTCGGGCGGCGAAATGCTCGACGGGATCACTGGCGCACGTCCACACCGCCATGGACTTTGCACTTGCTGGTGCGGCGGGGCCAAACGGCGTAGGAGCGGGATGCCGACGCGCTGCGCGCCCAAGAAAAAGGGCTCCGTCAGGAGCCCTGCCGAATCCGGGGACCGGCACAAAGGTCCGGCAATCAAGGACCTGAATGAAGAACTCGAAGTGTATTTGGACAAAACGAACCGGCCATGGGGGTTTACCCAACTCCCGGGCGCGCCGGGCCGGCCGGTGTCCGGCCGAGAACGCCGCCCGGTGCATCGCGTCAAACCCGGATGATCCCGGCCTGGTTGCACTGGTTGTCATGGGCTTCGCTGGCCGTGGCGCTCGCCTGCGCCTTCGCCATCGCCGCCGGCGTCGTGCGTCATCCCCAGCGGATGGCGATCATGAACATCGTCTGGCCCGTGACGGCGCTGTTCGGCAGCGTGCTGTCCGTGTGGGCCTATCGCAAATGGGGACGCGGCGACGTCCCGTTTCCCGCGCAGGTCGTGAAGGGGGCCCTGCATTGCGGCAGCGGCTGTACGCTCGGCGACGTGGCGGCGGAGGTGCTGTCGCTCGCCGCGCCCGGCGTCCTGGTCGCGTTCGGCTACGGCTCGCTGTTCGGCAACGAGGTCTTCGCCCGCTGGACGCTCGACTTCGTCTTCGCGTTCGCGATCGGCATCGTGTTCCAGTACTTCGCGATCGTGCCGATGCGCCACCTCGGCTTCCTGCGCGGCGTATGGGCGGCCGTGAAGGCCGACGCCTTGTCGCTGTGCGCATGGCAGCTCGGGATGTACGGCTTCATGGCGCTCGCCGGCTTCTGGATCTTCGCCGACGTGCTTGGCACGAAGCTCGAGCCGTCGATGCCGGAGTTCTGGTTCGTGATGCAGTGGGCGATGCTGTGCGGGCTGGCGACGAGCTATCCCGTCAACTGGTGGCTGATCCGTCGCGGCTGGAAGGAAGCGATGTAGCCCGCCGCGAGCGCGACGCGGGACAGCGGGGACGCGCGGCTTCGCCGGCGTCCGACACGCCGCACGCCGCGCGTGCGGCCCAATGGGTGGTTGAAAGGAGATTCGCCATGAAGTCAGCACCCGCACTCCGCGCCCTTCCCATCGCCCTCGCCCTCTCGCTGGGCAGCGGCTGGGCCGCCGCGCAATCGTCCGCCACCGGAACACCCGCCGGCAGCTCGGCCCCGCAAGGCTCCGCAGCCACCACCGCCGCGCAGCCCGCGGCAGGGGCGAACAAGCTTTCGCATGGCGACCGCGAGTTCATGGAGGACGCGGCCAAGGGCGACATGTTCGAGGTGCAGTTCGGCCAGCTCGCCGCGTCCAAGGCCAGTGACCCGGCGGTGAAGGATCTGGGCAGCACGCTGGTGCAGGATCACACCAAGTCCAGCGATGAGTTGAAGCAGATCGCGCAGTCGAAGAACGTGAAGATGCCCGACAAGCCGTCCTGGGGCCAGCGTCACGAGCTGAGCAAGCTCGGCAAGCTGAGCGGACAGAAATTCGACCAGGAGTTCGCGCGCTACAGCGTCAAGGACCACCAGGACGACATCAAGAAGTTCCAGAAGGAGGCCGGCAAGGCCAAGGACCCGGACGTGAAGGCCTTCGCCGAAAAGACGCTGCCGGTCCTGCGCAAGCACCTCGAGATGGCGCAGAAGCTGCCGGAGGCGGGCAGCAAGAATGCGAACGCGTCGACGGGGGCCGCGAAGAAGAGCGGCTGACGCCGACGGCGCCTAGCCGCGGCGAGCCTGGTCGACGATTCCGTCGACCATCGCGCGCGCAGCGACCGACAGCGCCTTCCCCTTGCGCCGTGCCAGCAGGATCGGCCGGCGCAGCTTCGCGTCGCGAACCGGCACGCAGGCGAGGCCCGCGCGCCGGAAGTGGAACAGCGTGAGGTCCGGCACGATGCTCACGCCCAGCCCCTCGGACACCAGCGCGGCAACGGTGGCGAGGTGCTCCACCTCGATTGCGCCGCCGCGCGCGTTGACGCCCGCTGCTTCGAGATGCTGGCGCACGCTGCTGCCGCGCGCCAGGTGCACGATCTCCTCGTCCGCGAGCTGCGAGAGCAGAACGCTGCGCGCATGCGCCAACCGGTGCCGGCGCGGGCAGACGAGGAAGAATCGCTCCTCCTTCAGTTCGGTGACGTCGAATTCACGCAGGTCGCCGCCGGCGGTGATCGCGATGTCGACGCGGCCTTCGCGCAGCAGCGCGAGCCCGCCGCCGGCGAGCGCGTCGAACAGCTCGACGCGGATGTTCGGGTAGGCGCCGCGATAACGCGCGATCACTTGCGGCATCCATACGGCCGCGACTGAAGGCAGCGCGGCCACCGCGACCTTGCCGACCCGGCGTGTCGCCAGCTCGTTCAGGTGGGCGAGGGCGTGCTGCAGGTCGGCCTGAATGCGCTGCACCTCCTCGGCGAAGACTTCACCCTCGGGCGTGAGCGCCACGTGGCGCGTCGACCGCTCGAACAGCGGCACGCCCGCGGTGCGTTCGATGCGCGCGATCTTCTGGCTGAACGCACTTTGCGACAGGTGGCAGCGCTCCGCCGCGCGCGTGAAGTGCTGCGACTGTGCGAGGGCCAGGAAAGCCTCGAGGTCGCGCGAGGAAAGATTGATCGATGCCATGGATGAAACGATCCGATCTTCCCATTTTACGGATCGCAGCGCCGCCGCTATCTTCGGCCCCGATGAGCGTTCCCCTGCTTCGCATCGGTTGTGGCGCCGGCTTTTCCGGCGACCGGTGGGACGCGGCCGTGCCGGTCGTGCGCACATTGCGCCGGCTCGGCGGGTCGGCCGCCCTGATGTTCGAAACCCTGGCCGAGCGCACGCTGGCGCTGGCGCAGCTCAAGCGCCGGTCCAATCCCGACAGCGGCTGGGAGCCCTCGCTCGAGCGGTTCGTCGCGCCCGTCCTGCGCGATTGCGTCGAAGGCGCAATCCCGATCGTCGGCAACTTCGGTGCGGCGAATCCGTCCGGCGCGGCGCGGCGCATCCAGTTGCTCGCGCGCTCGCTCGGGCTGCCGGCGCTGAAGATCGCCATCGTCGAGGGCGACGACCTGCTCGCGGCACTGCCGGCCGAACGCATCGCGCAGATCATTCCCTCCGCGCTGCGCGGCAAGGAACTGGTGAGCGCCAATGCCTACCTCGGCGCGCGCGAAATCGCGCAGGCGTTGCAGGCCGGAGCGCAGGTGGTCGTCACGGGCCGCGTGGCCGATCCGTCGCTCGCGCTCGGGCCGGTCCTTGCGCACTTCGGCTGGCGCGACGACGACTGGCGCCGGCTCGGCTGTGGCACGATGGCCGGCCACTTGCTCGAATGCGGCGCACAGGTGACGGGCGGGTACTTCGCCGACCCCGGCGTGAAGTACGTGCCGCAGGTGGCGCTCGCGGGCTTCCCGATCGTGGAGATGCATGACGACGGCAGCTTCGTCGTCACGAAGGCGGACGACACGGGCGGCTGCGTGGACACGCGCACGGTCACCGAGCAACTGCTCTACGAAATCCACGACCCTGCGGCGTATCTCACGCCCGACGTCACGGCGGACATCGGCGAGGCCGAACTGTCGCTCGACGGTGCGGACCGCATCCGGGTGACAGGTCTGCGCGGCCACGCCCGCCCTGCGACCTTGAAGGCGACGCTGTGCTACGAAGGCGGCTGGCTGGGCGAGGGCGAGATCTCGTATGCGGGTCCCAACGCGACGGCGCGCGCGCAACTTGCGGCACGGATCGTGCGCGAGCGGCTCGCGCACCTGGGCTGCCCGCACATCCCGCTGCGCGCGGACCTCATCGGCGTGGCCAGTGTCCTTGCCGACGACGCGGGCCGCTGGTGGGAAGGTCGCGAGGCCGCGCCGCGCGACGACGTGCGCCTTCGCATCGCGGCCGCCACCGCGGAAAAGGAAGAAGCCGAGCTCGTCGCGCGCGAAGTGCTGGCGCTGTACACGTGCGGCCCCGCCGGCGGCGGCGGCGTGCGCACGCACGTCACGGCGCGCCTGGCGAGCGACTCGTGCTTCGTTCCGCGCGAGTGGCTCAAGCCGCGCTGGAGCTTCGTCGAATGAGCACCGTCCTGCTCCATTCGCTCGCGCACGCGCGCACCGGTGACAAGGGTGACCGGGCGTCGATCAGCCTCGTGGCGTACGACGTGAAGCACTGGCCGCTGCTGGTTTCGCAGGTGACCGAAGAACGCGTCGCGCAGCTTTTCGCCTACCGCCGTCCGTCATCCGTCAAGCGTTACCTGCTGCCGAAGCTGCATGCGATGAACTTCGTCATCGACGGCGTGCTCGACGGCGGTGTCAACGGTTCCCTCAATCTCGACAGCCATGGCAAGACCTTGTCGGGGCTGCTGCTCTCACTCACGATCCCACTGGAGACAAAACCATGATCCGACGCCACGCCCTCGCCGCGCTGCTTGCAATGCTCGCGCCCCTTGCCGCCTTCGCCGACTTCCCGGACAGGCCGGTCACTTTCATCGTGCCGTTCGCCGCGGGCAGCGCGACCGACCAGCTGGCGCGCTCGCTCGGCCAGGCCTTCACCGCCGAGACGAAGCAGGCCGTGATCGTCGACAACAAGCCCGGCGCCAACGCGTTCATCGGCGCCCAGGCGGCCGCGCGCGCGCCGAAGGACGGCTACACGGTCTTCATCACGACGAACACCACGCACGCGGCCAACGAACACCTGTTCAAGAAATTGCCGTACGACCCGGTGAAGGACTTCGAGCCGGTGACGCTGCTGTCGAAAGGCGCGCAGATCCTCGTCGTCAACAACTCGTTGCCGGTGGGCAGCGTGCAAGACCTGGTGAAGCTCGCGAAATCGAAGCCGGGCAAGTTGTCGTTCGGGTGGGGCAGCTCGTCGAGCCGCATCGCCGTCGAACTGTTCAAGCAGATGACGGGCACCTACATCGTGAGCATCCCGTATCGCAGCAACCCGCCCGCGGTGACGGACCTGATCGGCGGCCAGATCGACATGATGATCACCGACATGGCCACCGGCCTGCCGCAAGTGAAGGCCGGCAAGCTGAAGGCGCTCGGCGTGTCGACGTTGAAGCGCACGTCGCTCGCGCCGGACCTGCCGACCATCAGCGAAGCCGGCGTGAAGGGCTACGAGATGAGCTTCTGGTTCGCCGCGTATGTGCCCGCCGGAACGCCGCCGGCGGTGGTGACGAAGCTGAACGAGCTGCTGGTGAAGGCGAACCACAGCGCCGCGGTGCAAGGCTTCTATGCGCAGAACGGCTTCGAGACGCTGACGAGCACGCCCGACGAACTGCGCAAGTTCCAGTCGGCCGAATCCCGGAAGTGGAGCAAGATCATCACGAGCGCCGGCATCGAGAAGGAATGACCGCGGCGCCTACTCGTCGTCGGCCCACGCGAGCGAGATGATCTGCCAGCGTCCGCGCTCGCGGATCAACTGGAACAGCTTCGTGCCCGAACCGGCGTAGGGTTGGCCGTTCATCGCCCCCGCCTTGTCGTAGCGGGAGATGCGCGACGCGAGATCGCCTTCGATGCGCGTCTCGCTCGAGACCTCCCATTCGTGGAAGTCGAGCAGCGAGCCGGCGCGCAGCAGCGCGACGCGCGGTCGCGCGAACTCGGCCGGCGCCGACGTTTCGAAGCCGCACGGCGTGCGCTTGGCGATCACGGCTCCATGATGGAAGAGCGCCGTGACCTGCTCGACGTCGGCGCGGCGTCCCGCGCGGTTGTCGAATACCGAGTAGAAGTCGCGCACCAGCGCGTCGACATCACGGGAAGCGGGATTTCGGTCCATGCTGCGAGAATACCCGGGTCATGACGACCCGCACCCGCTTCGCCCCCTCGCCGACCGGCTTCATCCACCTCGGCAACATCCGCTCGGCGCTGTACCCGTGGGCGTTCGCGCGCGCGACGGGCGGCCAGTTCATCCTGCGCATCGAGGACACCGACCTCGAACGCTCGACGCAGGAAGCGGTCGACGTGATCCTCGAAGGCATGGCGTGGCTCGGGCTCGATCACGACGAAGGCCCGTTCTACCAGATGCGGCGGATGGACCGCTACAAGGAAGTGCTCGCGCAGATGCACGCGCAGGGCCTGGTGTACCCGTGCTACATGAGCGTGGCCGAACTCGATGCGCTGCGCGAGCGGCAGATGGCCCGCAAGGAGAAGCCGCGCTACGACGGCACGTGGCGTCCCGAGCCGGGCAAGCAGTTGCCGCCGGTGCCCGAAGGCGTGCAGCCGGTGCTGCGGTTCAAGAACCCGCTCGCGGGCGTCGTCGCGTGGGACGACAAGGTCAAGGGGCGCATCGAAATCAGCAACGAGGAACTCGACGACCTCGTCATCGCGCGCCCCGACGGCACGCCCACGTACAACTTCTGCGTGGTGGTCGACGACATCGACATGAAGATCACGCACGTGATCCGCGGCGACGACCACGTGAACAACACGCCGCGGCAGATCAACATCTTCCGCGCGCTCGGCGCGCAGCCGCCGGTGTACGCGCACCTGCCCACCGTTCTCAACGAGCAGGGCGAGAAGATGAGCAAGCGCCACGGCGCGAAGGCGGTGACGTGGTACCGCGACGAAGGCTACCTGGCCGAAGGCGTGGTGAACTACCTCGCTCGCTTGGGCTGGTCGCACGGCGACGACGAGATCTTCACGCGCGAGCAGTTCGTCCAGTGGTTCGACCTCGATCACCTGGGCAAGAGCGCAGCGCAGTACGACGAAGCGAAGCTGCGCTGGGTGAACGCGCAGCACATGAAGATGACGAGCGATGCGCAGCTGGCGGTGTTCGTCGAGCAGCGGTTGAAGCAGCGCGGCATCAAGCCCGACCTGCGGCTGGCCGCGATCTGCGGGCTGCTCAAGGACCGCTGCGACACGCTGGTCGCGCTGGCCGACTGGGCGCAGAAGTTCTACGAGGACGTGACGCCCGACGCAGCGGAAGTGGCGAAACACGTCACCGAGCCGGTGAAGCCCGCGCTGTCGATGCTCGCGCGCATGCTCGAGGACAGCCCGTGGACGAAGGACGACATCGCGCAGGCGATCAAGGAGGTGCTGCGCGCCACCGGCCTGAAGATGCCGCAACTGGCGATGCCCGTGCGCGTGCTCGTGCTGGGCACCGCGCAGACGCCGTCGCTCGACGCGGTGCTCGCGCTGTGCGAGCGTGACACCGTGGTGGCCCGCCTCGGAAGAGCCGCTTAGGTTTTCTGGCTATAATTGCGGGCTCGACACGGAGCGGGGGTATAGCTCAGCTGGGAGAGCGCTTGCATGGCATGCAAGAGGTCAGCGGTTCGATCCCGCTTACCTCCACCAAATGTCGGAAGTCCAGGTTTTGACCCTATCGTCTAGAGGCCTAGGACATCACCCTTTCACGGTGAGTACCGGGGTTCGAATCCCCGTAGGGTCGCCAAGTTTTGCCGCACTTGCATTCGAAAGAGTGGAAAGCGTCAACCACGCGGAGTGGTAGTTCAGTTGGTTAGAATACCGGCCTGTCACGCCGGGGGTCGCGGGTTCGAGTCCCGTCCACTCCGCCACGGATCCGAAGGGGTTGGCCGCAAGCCAGCCCCTTTTTGTTTGTCCGTTCAACTCCACTCGAACCAGATCCACCCCGTGGCAGCCGACCCGATCAACCACAGCAGCCACGTCTGCGGAACGATGTAGGGGTAGAGCATCGTCGCGAGCCCCAGCCACACGAGCGACAGCTTGTCGTTCTTGCGGCCGCGGCGGTAGGCCACCCAGCCGACGAGGCTGAACACGAGGGATCCGAAGAGGTAGCCGGGCGAAGGGAGTGCGAAGTTCACCGGCCGCACTTTGCCAGCCCTTGGCGGCGCGCGCTACTGGGCCAGGATCCAGGCGATCAGCTCATGCGCTTCGGCGTTGCTCACGGGCGGGCGCTTCGTCGTGTCCGGCATCGTGACCTTGCCGGACCAATGCGGTGTCGACGCGTTGCCGTCCTGGATCTGCTTCGTGAGCAGTTCCTGCGCATTCGCGCGGCCCTTCCACCGCTGCGCGACAAGATGCCACGACGGCCCCTTCGAGGGCTCTGCCACCTTGTGGCACTGGTCGCACTGCTTTTCCTTCGCGAGCTGCTCGTTCGCCATGACGGCCAGCGGAACGAGCAGGGCCAGCACGGCCGGCGCCGCAGTCCACGTTTTCATCCGGATCTCCTGTCGGCTCGATTGCCTGTGCGTTCAGGCTACGCCGCGCAGCCGCGGTCGCGTTGATCGCCGTCAAGCGGCCGCGACGGGGCGCGTGCTCAGGCCGTTTCGCGCAGCTTGCGGACGATGTCGCCGAGCCGGTAGGGCTTGGCCAGGAACGCGAAGCCCTCGAGCTCGCCCTGCGACGCCGCGTGCGCCGGGCCCGAGTAGCCCGACGAGAGGATCACGCGCAGGTCCGGCTGCAGCTCCTTCGCGCGGCGCGCCAGCTCGACGCCGCCCATGCCCGGCATCATCACGTCGCTGAGCATGAAGGCGAT
>DATBPW010000106.1:0-3512 GCA_036561125.1 Ramlibacter sp.
CCACGACGGCGTGCCGAACCGGTTCGACGACCACCCGAACAACCCGTACCGCCATTGAGCGGTAGCGTCGCGGGGCCGCGCTACAGGCTCGCCTTGAAGAAGGCGATGGTGCGGTCCCACGCGAGCTTGGCGGCAGCCGCGTCGTAGCGCGGCGTTGTGTCGTTGTTGAACCCGCGCCGGTCGATGCGGCCGTGCACGTAAGCGTCGAAGAGCACCAGCACTTCCTGGTCGAAGTCGTGGGCGCTCAGGCGCTGCCCATGCGATGCTCCCCGGGCGACCGCAATCGACCAGCTATCTCATGCGAGTTCGTCGCGCACTTGCGCGGCGATCTCGTACGAATGCAGGCGCGCGCGATGGTCGAACATCGCCCCGGCGATCATCAGCTCGTCGGCGCGCGTGTCGCGGATGAATTCGGCCATCCGCTCGCGCACGGTCGCGGGCGAACCGATCGCGGTGCAGGTCATCACCATGTCGAGCAGGTCGCGTTCGCGCGGGCCGACCTCGTCGTGGAAACCGGGGCGCGGCGGCGGCAGCCGGCCGGGGCGGCCGCTGCGCAGGTTCACGAACGACTGCTGCCACGACGAAGCCAGCGCGCGGGCCTGTTCGTCGGTGTCGGCGGCGAACACGTTGTACCCGAGCATCACGTACGGCCTCGCCAGGAATTCCGACGGCTTGAACAAGCTGCGATACAGCTCGATGGCCTGCATCAGCGCCTGCGGCGCGAAGTGCGACGCGAATGCATACGGCAAGCCCAGGTGCGCGGCGAGCTGCGCGCCGTAGTGGCTCGACCCGAGGATCCACACCGGCACCTTCGCGCCCGCGCCCGGCACGGCGCGCACGCGCTGCTGCGGCTCGTCCGACATGAAGTCGACGAGCTCCATCACGTCCTGCGGGAACTCGTCGGCATCGGAGGTGAGGTTGCGCCGCAATGCACGCGCTGTTGCGGGGTCGGAGCCGGGCGCGCGGCCGAGTCCCAGGTCGATGCGCCCGGGGAACAGCGCTTCGAGCGTGCCGAACTGTTCGGCGATCACGAGCGGCGAGTGGTTGGGCAGCATGATGCCGCCCGCGCCGACGCGGATCGTCTTCGTGCCGCCGGCGACGTGCGCGATCAGGATCGACGTGGCCGCGCTGGCGATGCCCGGCATGCCGTGGTGCTCGGCGAGCCAGAAGCGCCGGAACCCCAGCCGCTCGGCGAGCTGCGCGAGCTCGAGCGAGTTGCGAAACGAGTGCGCGGCGTCGCTGCCTTCGACGATCGGGGACAGGTCGAGAACGGAAAAGGGGATCATTGCGCCGCTATCTTGCGCGAAAAGGAGAAACCCCGTGCAAGGTGCACGCAGTGTGGCGCGTCGCTGACGCAATGGCGCTTGGCGATCCGATCGATTGACACGCCACCGGGCGGCACTACGATGGCCGGATGCCCCAGCTCATCGCTTCCGTCGAAGGCGTCGAGATCAAGCACGTGTACCTGCAGAAGGACCGCACGACGCTTGGCCGCGCCCCCGACAACGACATCGTGTTCGACAACCTGGTCGTGAGCGGCCACCACTGCGTGTTCGAGCTCAGGGGCCTGGCCGACGTCTTCATCGAGGACCTGCGCAGCACCAACGGCACGTACATCGACGGCAAGATGGTCAAGCGGCAGCGGCTGCGCGACGGCGACCTGATCTCGATCGGCAGCTTCCGCATCCAGTACAAGGAAGCGACGGAGCACCCGAGCACGTTCGGCGAGACGGCGGCGATGATGGTCGACGACACCGGGCGGCCGCGCCAGCTCAATGCGATGTTCCAGGTGCTCAACGGGTCGTCGGCGGGCCTCGAGATGCCCGTGGTCAAGGCGGTCACCACGTTCGGCAAGCCCGGGACGTGCGTCGTCGCCGTGTCGCACCGGCGCGAGGGTTTCTTCGTCGCCCACCTGGATGGCGTCGACGCGCCGCGCCTGAACGGCGACGCGATCGGCGCCGATCCCGTGATGCTGTCGAACCACGACGTCGTGGAGATCGCAGGCACGCGCATGCTGTTCCAGCTGCAGGATTGACGGGCCCGCATAATGAGTCGTGACGCGATACACCGGGGGGATGCCGCATGGGCCTGATGAAGAAGCTGTTCGGCGGAGGGGGCTCGAAGGGCCCGGCGCCGCCGCCGTCGACGACGCAATTCACCGACACGCGCACGCCGACCACGGTCGACAGGACGAAAGCGAGCAACGCGCCGCGGCGCGAGCTCGTGCGGCTGGTGCTGCACGAGACGATGCGCAAGCACGGCATCCCGTCGGACTGGATGGATTGCCGCGCGCTGTCGGTGCTCACCAAGAAGCACAAGGCCGGCATGCACGTGCAGTTCCTGGTGTTCAAGGGCGACCACGAACTGCTGAACTGGGTGCACGCCTTCCAGGAAAGCTTCTGGGCGAACATCATGCGCACCGACCCCGCCGCGGGCGAGTGGCTGTTCAGCGTGGGCTGGGAGTTCTACGGCAAGTCGGTGCAGGGCTTCGACGTCATGCCCGATCCCACGTCGTGGGGCAAGATCGGGCCGGAAACCGAGCCGATGCCGCCGGAGAACCTCGGCCGGCCCGCGGACGCGGGCGACACGCTGCCCCCGGAAGAAGAGGACACGCAGCCGCCCGAGGAAGCCGCCGACACGCTGCCGCCGGAGCTCGCGTACGAGCAGGACTCCGCGCTCGCCGACGACTTGCAGGCCCTGCAGGCGGCGATGTCGATGCCGGGCGAGCTCGTCGACCTGCCCGAGCCACCGCCGGGCAAGCAGCCGCCTGCCGCCTGAACGGGCGCGGCCGCGTCGCGCCCCACTTGCAATTCGCGCGCGCGCCCCTACGTGCGCGGCATGGACAACCCCGCCACGCTGCACGTCGTGTGCCCGCACTGCGGCACGACGAACCGGGTGCGCACGGAACAGCTGGCGAGCGCGCCGGACTGCGGCCAGTGCCACCGCGCCCTGTTCACCGGCAAGCCCGTCGCGCTCGATGAGGCCGCGTTCCAGCGGCACATCGCGCGCAGCGAATTGCCGGTGCTCGTCGATTTCTGGGCGCCGTGGTGCGGCCCGTGCCGCATGATGGCGCCCGCGTTCGAGCAGGCCGCCGCGCAGCTCGAGCCGCACGTGCGCCTGGCGAAGGTCAACACCGACGAGGCGCAGGAACTCGGTGCGCGGCTGAACATCCGCAGCATTCCGACGCTCGCGTTGTTCGTGAACGGGCGCGAGGTCGCGCGCCAGGCCGGCGCGCTCGGCGCGGGC
This sequence comes from Ramlibacter sp., assembly GCA_036561125.1. Taxonomy (GTDB): domain Bacteria; phylum Pseudomonadota; class Gammaproteobacteria; order Burkholderiales; family Burkholderiaceae_C; genus Ramlibacter. The sequence continues at coordinate 3,247 of DATBPW010000106.1, forward strand.
GACATCGTGCGCTGGACGCGCGCGCAGTTGCAGGCCGCGAGGGCCTAGCTGCCGAAACGCCCGAGGATCTCGTAGCCGCGCCCACCGGGCAGCGTCTGCACCAGCGCGAAGCCGTCGTGCGCCGCCCATGTCACGTCGGGGGGATGCGGCGGCGGCAGCGCGCCCGCCGCGCGCCGCGCGAGCGTGACGTGCGGGCGGAACGGCCGGTCCTGCGGCGTCATCTTGATGGACGCGAGTGCGAGGCCGATGCGCCCGTGCAGGCCGCG
>DATBPW010000107.1:0-7978 GCA_036561125.1 Ramlibacter sp.
GCTCGATCGCCCGGCGTTGCCCGACGCGATCGCCGAACTGGTGGAGGCCGGCGCCGGGTCGATCCGCGTGGTGCCGATGTTCCTCGGCGCGGGCCGCCATGCCCGCGAGGACCTGCCGCGCATCGTCGAGCATTGCCGCCACGAACATCCGACGGTGACCATCGAACTGGAGCCGTTCGTGGGCGAAGACCCGCGGCTGCTGGACCTGATCGCAACGCTCGCCCTCGAATAGCCACCGCGCAGGCGCGGGCGGATGCTCGGGCATAATGAATTTCTTCCTTAGAAGAAATCCGGCATGAACCTCCATCAGTTCCGATTCGTGCAGGAGGCGGTGCGCCGCAACCTCAACCTCACCGAGGCCGCGAAAGCCCTGCACACCTCGCAGCCGGGCGTCTCCAAGGCGATCATCGAGCTGGAAGAAGAACTCGGCGTCGAGATCTTCGCGCGCCATGGCAAGCGGCTGAAGCGCGTGACGGAGCCGGGCCAGCACGTGCTGAGCAGCATCGAGCTGATCATGCGCGAGGTCGGCAACCTCAAGCGCATCGGCGAGCAGTTCAGTGCGCAGGACAGCGGCACCCTTTCGATCGCAACGACGCACACGCAGGCACGCTACGTCCTGCCGGTGCCGGTGGCGAAGCTGCGCGAGGCCTACCCCAAGGTGAACGTCACCTTGCACCAGGGCGCGCCCGACCAGGTCGCGCGCTACGTCATCGACGAGGTCGCGGAGATCGGCATCGCGACCGAATCGCTGTCGCAGTACCCGGAGCTGGTCACGATGCCCTGCTACGAATGGCAGCACGTGCTGGTGATGCCGCAGTCGCATCCGCTCGCGAAGAAGGAGCGCATCACGCTCGAGGACCTCGCGGCCGAGCCGCTGATCACGTACCACCCGTCGTTCACCGGCCGCACGCGCATCGACAACGCGTTCGCGCAGCGCAAGCTCCAGCCGCGCATCGCGCTCGAGGCGATCGACTCCGACGTGATCAAGACCTACGTGCGCCTCGGCCTGGGCATCGGCATCGTCGCCGAGATGTCGGTGCGCGACGACGAAGGCAAGGGCGAGCTCGCGACTCGCCCGCTCGGCCACCTGTTCGGCCAGAACGTCGCGCGCGTCGCTTTCAAGCGCGGCGCGTACCTGCGCAACTTCGTCTTCAAGTTCGCCGAGCTGCTGTCCGACCGGCTCGACCGCAACCTGATCGCCAAGGCCATGAGCGGCCACGCCGCCGACTACGATTTATGAAGGAGCGCACCCCGCCGCTGCAGACCAACCTGCCTGCCGTCGGCACGACGATCTTCACCGTCATGTCGGCGCTGGCTGCCGAAAAAGGCGCGGTCAACCTCGGCCAGGGCTTTCCCGATTTCGATTGCGACCCGCGCCTCGTGCAGGCGGTGGCGGACGCGATGGCGAAGGGCCTGAACCAGTACCCGCCGATGCCGGGCGTCGCGCAGCTGCGTGCCGCGGTCGCGTCGAAGATCGAGTCGATGTACGGGCGCCGCTACGACCCGGCCGACGAGATCACGATCACGGCGGGAGCGACGCAGGCGATCATCACCGCGGTGCTCGCGATCGTGCGGCCCGGCGACGAAGTGATCGTGCTCGAGCCGTGCTACGACAGCTACGTGCCGAACATCGAGCTGGCCGGCGGCACGGTGGTGCGCGTGCCGCTCACGCCGCACACGTTCCGTCCCGACTTTGGCAGCATCGCCGCGGCCATCACCCCGCGCACGCGCGCGATCATCGTGAACAGCCCGCACAACCCGAGCGCCACAGTGTGGACCGCGCTCGAGATGCGCCAGCTCGAGGAACTGCTCGCGCCCACGGACGTCTTCGTGATCAGCGACGAGGTCTACGAGCACATGGTGTTCGACGGGCGGGAGCACCAGAGCGTCGCGCGCTTCCCGGGCCTGGCCGCGCGCTCGTTCATCGTCTCGAGCTTCGGGAAGACTTACCACGTGACCGGCTGGAAGGTCGGCTACGTCGCCGCGCCGCGGCCGCTCAGCGCGGAATTCCGCAAGGTCCACCAGTTCACGGTGTTCACCGTGAACACGCCGATGCAACACGGCATCGCGGCGTACATGGCGGACCCGGCGCCGTATCTCGAGCTGCCCGAGTTCTACCAGCGCAAGCGCGACCTGTTCCGCGAGGGCCTGCAGCGCACACGCCTGACTGTGCTGCCGAGCGAAGGCAGTTACTTCCAGTGCGTCGACATCTCGCAGGTCAGCCCCCTGGGCGAAGCGGATTTCTGCCGGTGGCTCACGAGCGAGATCGGCGTCGCGGCGATCCCGCTCGCGGCGTTCTACGGCAACGGCTTCGACCAGCGCGTGGTGCGCTTTTGCTTCGCCAAGAAAGACAAGACGCTCTTGGCCGCCCTCGATCGGCTGGCGAAGCTCTGACGCGCGGGCCGCGCGGTCAGCACTGCACCGTGTTGCGGCAGAAGCGACGCAGTTCCGTCACCACCGGATGCGTCGCCGGCTCGTGCGCCGTCGGGCCCACGTCGAGGCCCAGCTTCATCTGGTACTTGCGGAAGAACTCGTCGAAGAGCTCGCCGCCCAGCGTGCCGTAGGCCGTGAGCGTGTCGTCCCTCGGGTCGTGCGAGAGCAGCACGGCTGCCAGCGGTTGCGGCGCCGGCCCCGACATGACCAGCGCACCTTTGGCCGGGTCGTACTGGCTGTGTTCCGAGCAGCAGTGGATCAGTTCGTCCTGCACTCCCCGCTGCGCGCGCTTGCGGCGAAAGCTGATGAAGCTCACGTCCTTCGTCGGGTAGACCAGCTTGTGCGCGCAGATCGCCGAGTACGCGACGATGCTTTTTTTGGCGCCGACCCCGCCGGGCCATTCGTACGAATCACGATTCTTCGTGCTCAGCACCCGTGCCGCGGCCGGCTTGCCGAGGTCCAGCAGGAACACCGGTGTCGCGACATACGGGTAATGGAAGACGTAGTTCGTCAGCGGCGCGAGCGTGGACGCCTTCAGCGGGTCGCCGCGCTCATCGAGCAGCAGGGCCCGCTGGTAGTGGCGAGGCTTCGCGTCGGCGCCCAGCGCCGCGAACGAGGCCGACAGGCAGGCTGCGCCCGCGCCGCAAGACTCGATGAAACTGCGCCGGTCCATGGCGGCCCAGTAGAGCACGCGCGTGCCGCATGCACGTATCCGGCCTAGTACCGAAGACCAAAGTTGCGATGCGCGAACTTGCTTCTTCCCACAGCCCGGTAGGAGCCCCCTGACTGCGAACTCAGGCGCTCACTGTCGCGCCGGGCGACGCGACGGTGCCACGATGGCCGAGCCTCAACGAAACACAGGGAGAAAACATGTCGATATCGCTGCTGCTGCTGATCGTCCTGGTCCTGCTGCTGGTCGGCGCGCTGCCGCACTGGGGGTACAGCCGGGGCTGGGGCTATGCACCCTCCGGCGGCCTGGGCCTGGTGCTGCTGATCGTCCTGATCCTGTTGCTGATGGGACGCATATAAGCCGCTGAAGTCACTGGATCCCGGCCTGCGCCGGGACGGCAAGCTGCGCGCGGTTGCGCGCGGTTGCGCGCTCAGCTTGTCAGCTGGCTCCACACCTTCTGCAGGCGCTTCACGCTGACCGGCTGCGGCGTGCGCAGCTCCTGCGCGAAAAAACTGACCCGCAGTTCCTCGAGCAACCAGCGGAATTCCTGCATCCGCGCATCGAGCGCGCCCTTGCGCTCGGCCACCAACCGCCAGAATCGCTGCTCTTCCGCTTTCACTTCGGCCGCGCGTGCCGCGTCGCGCGCCGCGTCGGTGCGCAGCTTGTCCAGGCGCAGCAGGATCGCCTTGAGGTAGCGAGGGAAATGCTGCAACTGCGGCCACGGCGTCACCGCCAGGAAGCGCTTGGGCACCAGCCGCTGGAGTTGCTGCGTCACATCGGCCGTCACATCGGGGTGCCCCTTCGTGTCCCGGGATTTGCGCAGCACGTTCTGGTACTCGACCAATATCGCTAGCGCGAGCCGTGCCACTTCGTTGGCGATCAACGTCAGGCGTGACTTCCCCTCGTCGAGGCGCTGCTTGAATTCGGCTTCGTCCGCCGGCAGCGGGTCCATCAGGAATGCGCGGTCGAGCGCGACGTCGGCGACCTGGTCGCGCAGTTCTTCCTGCGTGCCCAGCGGCATGAACGCGACGGACATGCGCTGGAGATCGGGGATGTTCTTCTCGAGGTACTTCAGTGCGTCCTTGAGCTGCAGCGCGAACAGGCGGCGCAGGCCGGCGCGATGTTTTGCGGCGGCGAGCCCGGGCTCGTCGAACACTTCGATCGCGACGGCGTCCTTGTGGTCGACGAGCGCCGGGAAGCCCACGAGGCTGGTCCCGCCCTTGCGGATTTCCAGCAGTTCCGGCAACTCGCCGAACGTCCACGACGTGTAATGTTGCGCGCCGTCGAACGCGGGGACATCGGTCTTCGCCGTCGCGGCTGCCCGCGGGGCTGGGGCCACGTCCTCGTGCGCAGCCGCCAGCGTGCCTTTCACGCCCGCCAGCGCCTGGAATGCGCCGCGCGCTTTCGCCCCGAGCTCCGACTTGAGCGCACCGAGATTGCGTCCGGTCGCGAGCTGCCGGCCGTGTTCGTCGACGACGCGGAAGTTCATGAAGAGGTGCGCCGGCACCATGTCCAGCTTGAAGTCGGCGCGCTTGACGTCCAGGCTCGTCTGGTCGCGCACGACCTTCAGCAACGTGTCGACCAGCGAACCGTTCGCGAACCGCCCGGGCTGCGCGAGGTCGGCGGCGATGCGCGCCGCCGATTCCGGCAAGGGCACGAAGCGCGAGCGCGGCCGTTGCGGCAGGCTCTTGAGCAAGGCCTGGATCTTGTCCTTGAGCATCCCGGGCACGAGCCACTCGGCGCGCTCCTCGCCGACCTGGTTCAGGACGAACAGCGGAACCGCCAGCGTCAGGCCGTCGCGCGGGTCGCCGGGCTCGTGCAGGTAGGTGGCCGCGCAGTCGACACCGCCGAGGCGCACCACGCGGGGAAACGCTTCGGTGGTGATGCCCGCCGCTTCGTGCCGCATCAGTTCGTCGCGCGTGAGCTTGAGCAGGTGCGGATTGCCGCGGACCGCATCGCGATACCAGCCCTCGAACGTCGCGCCGTTGTAGACATCCCGCGGCACGAACTTGTCGTAGAACGCGAAGATCAGCTCCTCGTCGACCAGCACGTCCTGCCGGCGCGACTTGTGTTCGATCTCCTCGACCTGCCGCACCAGCTTGCGGTTGGCCGCGAGGAAGGCGAGCTTCGTCTCCCACTCGCCCGCGACCAGCGCCTCGCGGATGAAGAGATCGCGCGCGCCCTGCACGTCCACGCGAGCGAAGGGTACGCGCCGGCCGCTGTAGATCACGATGCCGTACAGCGTCGCTCGCTCCAGCGCGATCACCTCGGCCGATTTCTTTTCCCAGTGCGGGTCCAGCAACTGCTTTTTCAGCAAGTGCCCGGCGACCTGTTCGATCCATGCGGGCTCGACGTTCGCGATGCCGCGCCCGAACAGGCGAGTGGTTTCGACGAGCTCGGCGCAGACGATCCAGCGCCCGGGCCGCTTCTTCAAATGCGCACCGGGGTGCGGGTAGAACTTGATCCCGCGCGCACCAAGGTAAGGTGCACTGCCCTGCCCCTGGCCGCCTTCCTCATCGAGCTTCACGCCGATGTTGCCGAGCAATCCGGCGAGCATCGACTTGTGCAGCGCTTCGTAGCTCGCCGGCGCCGTGTTGATGCGCCACTTGTGCTCGGCGACCACGGTGTGCAGCTGCGAATGGATGTCGCGCCACTCCCGCAGGCGCCGCACATTGACGAAGTTCTGGCGCAACAGCTGCTCGTACTGCCGGTTCGACAGCTTGTGTTCCTTGCCGTGGCCTCCCCGTGCTTCCTCCAGCCATTGCCACAGCCTCAGGTAGCCGGAGAACTCGCTTTTCTCGTCGTCGAACTTCGCATGCTGCTGGTCCGCCTGCGCCTGCAGTTCCATCGGCCGGTCGCGCACGTCCTGCACGGACAGCGCGGACGCGATCACCAGCACTTCGTCGAGAGCGCCGCGTTCGCGCGCTTCGACGATCATGCGCGCGACCCGCGGGTCGAGCGGCAGCTTCGCCAGCTCATGGCCCGTCGCAGTGATCTCGTTGGCGTCGTCGACCGCATCCAGTTCGTTGAGAAGCTGGTAGCCGTCGGCGATCGCCCGCCGCGACGGCGGGTCGATGAACGGGAAGTCCTCGACCGAGCCAAGGTGCAGGGACTTCATGCGCAGGATGACACCCGCCAGCGACGAGCGCAGGATTTCGGGGTCGGTGAAGCGGGGCCGGCCGTTGAAATCCTTCTCGTCGTACAAGCGGATGCAGATGCCGTTCGCGACGCGGCCGCAGCGTCCCATGCGCTGGTTGGCCGCGGCCTGGCTGACCGGCTCGACGAGCAGCTGTTCCACCTTGCTGCGAAAGCTGTAGCGCTTCACGCGCGCCGTGCCGCTGTCGATCACGAAGCGGATGCCGGGCACGGTGAGCGACGTTTCGGCGACGTTGGTCGCGAGCACGATGCGCCGGCCGTCGTGCGGCTCGAACACGCGGTCCTGCTCCGGCTGCGACAGGCGCGCGAACAGCGGGATGACTTCCGTGCCGCGCGCGAGCGGACTGTGCGACAGGTGCTTGCGCAAGTGGTCCGCTGCTTCGCGGATCTCGCGCTCGCCGGGCAGGAAGACGAGGATGTCGCCGCCGCCCCGCCCCTGCCACAGCTGGTCGACGCCCTGCGCGATCGCATCGTTCAGGTCGAAGTCGCGCGATTCCTCGAACGGCTGCCAGCGCACTTCGACCGGGTACATCCGCCCCGAGACGTAGACCACGGGCGCGGGCCCCTTCGCCGACGCGAAGTGCTGCGCGAAACGCTCGGCGTCGATGGTCGCCGACGTCACGATCACCTTCAGGTCGGGCCGGCGCGCGAGGATCTCGCGCAGGTACCCGAGCAGGAAGTCGATGTTCAGGCTGCGCTCGTGAGCCTCGTCGATGATGATCGTGTCGTAGGCCGACAGCAGTGGGTCGGTCTGCGTTTCGGCAAGCAGGATGCCGTCTGTCATCAGCTTGACCGACGCGCCGCGCGACAGGCGGTCCTGGAAGCGCACCTTGAACCCGACGACTTCGCCGAGCGGCGTCTTCAGCTCCTCGGCGATGCGTTTCGCGACGCTCGACGCCGCGATGCGCCGCGGTTGCGTGTGGCCGATCAGCTTGCCCTTCGCGGCGCGGCCCATGGCCAGCGCGATCTTCGGCAGCTGCGTCGTCTTGCCCGAGCCGGTCTCGCCGCAAACGATCACCACCGGGTGCGCCGCGATCGCGGCGGCGATCTCGTCGCGCTTGCCGCTGACGGGCAGCTGCTCGGGGAACGTGATGCGAAAGTCGGGCATGAGGGCCAAAGCCCTCGATTATCAAGCCGTGGCCGATGCCGGCGCTTCCGCGAGTTGCCCGCTCGCGTCCTGCCACGCGACGCGGCTGGGGAAGCCCCATGCCGCGCGCGACAGTGTGCGAGCCCGGGTGATCGCGGCCGATGGCGACTCGCCGGGACCGGCGATGACGATGCCGACGCCGACTTGCGCCACCCAGTTGGCCTGCCCGCTCTCCAGCTCTCCGGGCTCCGTGCTCGTGCTCAGCGTGACCGAACGCGACATGCGCTCGACCACGTCGTGACCGAGCTGCGCGAGCATGTTGATGTCCTCGAACCCGCGCACGAGCGCGAGGAAGCCGTCCTCGCCCAGCCGCCCGCCCTCGACCCCGCCTGGCAGGATGCGCCGCAGCCGTCCCGCGGACACGAACAGCCCGTGATGCACGGCCAGACGGCCATGCAATTGCTCGAGCGCGAGCAGGTTGCCGATCGAGATCGCGATCACCCCGACGGCCGTGCCTTTCAGCTTGCGGTCGAAGAACGCAAGGCCGACCATCTGGCCGGTCTCCGAATGCGTGCGCATGCGCGTGATCGGGTCGTACGAAGCGCCGTGTCGCATCACCTGCTGCAGCTCGA
>DATBPW010000108.1:0-7451 GCA_036561125.1 Ramlibacter sp.
CATGGTGGAACCACGCCAGCGCAACGGCTGCCGCTGCGGGGACGATGGCAAGTGCGACCGCCGCGATCGCGCGCGGGCGCACGCCGAGAGTCGATGGTGCGAGCCGAGCGGCCGGCACGACCAGCAGCAACGGCAACAGCGCGTACCCGGGAAGCTCCGCCGCCATCACGGCATTGACGCCGGCCAGGCCCGCGACAGTCGCCGCGGGCAGTGAAATGCTGCGCCCCGTCGGCGCGGCAGCGCCGCGAAGCCACTGCACACCGAGCGTGGCGAATGCCGCGCTGCCGACCGCGAGCGCCACGGTGCCCAGCACTGCGGACGCGCCGAGGAGGGCGACGACGCCGGTCGCCCATCCGAGGGTGCTGCCGGCCGCCGCGGCGCGGACCGGATCCTCGCCTGCCCGCAACATCATTGCGGCTTGCGCGGCGACATACGTTGCGGCGAGGACAGCCGCGAGCACGGCCGCGCCGGCATCCCTCTGCGCGAGCAGCCGCCACAACATCCACACGCACGCGACGGCAAGCACCGCACACGACGCCGTCGCCGTGGCACGCCAACGGGAGTGGCCCCACTCGACGAGCACGCACAAGACAAGGACTGCCGCACCGATGATCGCCAGCTTGCGCGTGGACGTCAGCGACTCGATCGACCACCCGATCGCCAGCGTCGCCGACGGGACGAAGCCGATCACCTGCGCGAACGCGAGCCAGCGCGTGCGCCCGAGCGCCAACGCGACGGCGAACGCGGCCACGAACGGGATCGCTGCGGCCTGCATGGCGGGATGCGACAACCAGGTTTCCACGGCAGGGCTCACGTCAATCTTCCACTCGAGCTGGAGCCAGTCTCGCGCCGCCACCCCCGGCGAACCAATAGGGAAGGTCCGGAGAACCTCGATGGAATAAAGACGCGCGCGAAAGTGTGGACCGGCTTTCGCGCCGCAGTGCCCAGCGCGAGCGCGGGGCGGGGCCCGGCCAATTCCCGCCTCTGCCGCAGGGGGTGTTGCACGCTTCCTGCCCGGCGATAAACTGGCCGTCCCCCGATTGACGCTTCCACGCCGTTGGACTCCCCGCACATCCCGCTCGCAGAGCTCGTCTTCCCGACCCATCCCGACGACATCGAATCCGTGCGCGCGCTCATCCGCGAGTACGCACTGTCGCTCGGCGTGGACCTTTGCTTCCAGAACCTCGACGAGGAACTCGCCTCGCTGCCCGGCGAATACGCCGCGCCGCGCGGCGCGCTGCTGATGGCCGTCATCGACGGCAAGCCGGCGGGCTGCGTCGCGTTGCGGCCGCTCGATTCGGCCGACTACCCGAATGCGGCCGAGATGAAGCGGCTGTACGTGCGCGAGCGTTTCCGCGGCAGCGGGCTCGGGCGCGAGCTTGCGGAAGAAGCGCTGGACGCCGCGCGCGAAGGCGGCTACAGCTGCGTGCTGCTCGACACGCTCGACGACATGGAAGCGGCGCGGGGGCTGTACGAGGAACTCGGCTTCCACGAGATCCCGCCGTACTACCACAACCCCATCGCGGGGGCGCACTACCTCAAGTGTGATCTCGACTCGCCGCGGGTGGTGCCGCGCGCGAGCCGCACGTCCAACTTCAGCCCTTTAGGCGGGACAGCATCGTCCCCGCGTCGCTGACCTCGAACTTGCCGGGCGCCTCGACATCGAGCGAGGCGACCTTGCCGTCCTTGACCAGCATCGAATAGCGCGTGCTGCGCACGCCCATGCCGCGGGACGTGAGGTCCAGCGTCAGGCCGGCGGCCTTCGCGAAGTCGGCGCTGCCGTCGGCGAGCATGCGCACCTTGCCGCCGGTCTTCTGGTCGCGCGCCCACGCGCCCATGACGAAAGCATCGTTCACCGACAGGCACCAGATCTCGTCGGCGCCCGCCTTCTTCAGCTCATCGGCCTTTTCCACGTAGCCGGGCACGTGCTTGGCGGAACACGTCGGCGTGAACGCGCCGGGCAGCGCGAACACGGCGATCGTCTTGCCCTTCGCCGCCTCCGCCGTATTCACCGGGTTCGGGCCGATCGAGCAGCCGTTGCCCTCGACTTCGGAATACTCCTGCAGCGTGACTGCGGGGATGGGGTCGCCGACCTTGATCATGCGTGTCTCCTTGCGTGGGGGTAAAAAAGAAACGGCCCACATTGTGGGCCGCTTTCCGGTTGCGTGCAGGCGAGGGATTAAACCTCGGCGGCCTTCTCGACCAGGCGCGTGGCGACCCACGTCTTGGTCTTGGAGATGGGGCGCGATTCCTCGATCTCGACGACGTCGCCGAGGTGGAACTCGCCCTTTTCGTCGTGCGCGTGATACTTGCTCGACTTGCCGACGATCTTGCCGTAGAGCGCGTGCTTGACGCGGCGCTCGACGAGCACGGTGACGGTCTTCGCGCGCTTGTCGCTCACGACCTTGCCGACCAGGGTGCGCTTGAGGGAAGTGGTTTGGGCCATTGTTCTTGTCCTTCCTTACTTCGCAGCCTGCTTCTGGGCGAGGATGGTCTTCGCGCGCGCGATGTCGCGGCGCGTGTGGCGCAGCGAGCTCGTGTTGGTGAGCTGTTGCGTGGCCTTGCTCATGCGCAGGCCGAAATGGGCCTTCTGCAGTTCGGTCACTTCGGCTTGCAGCTCGGTCACGTCTTTCTGGCGCAGTTCAGCAGCTTTCATTTTCCAATTCCTTCCTGCTTACGCGCCGATCTGGCGGGCGACGAACGCGGTGCGAAGCGGCAGCTTCGCGGCAGCGAGGCGGAAGGCTTCGCGCGCGAGTTCCTCGGTCACGCCGACGATCTCGAACACGACCTTGCCCGGCTGGATCTCGGCCACGTAGTACTCGGGGTTGCCCTTGCCGTTGCCCATACGGACTTCCGCAGGCTTCTGCGAAATCGGCTTGTCGGGGAACACACGGATCCAGATGCGGCCGCCGCGCTTGACGTGGCGGGAGATCGCGCGACGTGCGGCTTCGATCTGGCGGGCCGTCAGGCGACCGCGGTCCGTGCACTTCAGGCCGAAGTCACCGAACGCGACGCTGTTGCCACGCGTCGCGATGCCGGTGTTGCGGCCCTTCTGTTCTTTACGATATTTCCGGCGAGCGGGTTGCAGCATGTTTACTCTCCTTTGCCGTCTGCAGGGGTGGGTGCAGGCGCGGCTGCTTTACGCACGCGCTTAACGGCAGTTTTCGGCGCGTCTGCGCCTCCAGTGGTGGCTTCGACAGGTTTGTCGCTGCCGTCGGCGGGTGCGGCGTTCGTCGTCGCGGGGCCTGCGGATGCAGGCGCGCGGCGCGTCGACGGGCCACGGCGATCGCCGCCGGGGCCGCCACGGCGGTCGCCGTCACGGCGCGGGCCGCGCGGGCCGCGGCGCTCTTCGCCTTCCGGACGCGGCGTGGCGTCCAGGTTCGGCGCGTCGCGCATGCCCAGCGTGTCGCCCTTGTACACCCACACCTTGACGCCGATGACGCCATAGGTGGTCTTGGCTTCGGAGAAGCCGTAGTCGATGTCGGCGCGCAGCGTATGGAGCGGCACGCGGCCTTCGCGGTACCACTCGGTGCGCGCGATCTCGATGCCGTTCAGGCGGCCGGCGGACATGATCTTGATGCCCTGCGCGCCCAGGCGCATCGCGTTCTGCATGGCGCGCTTCATCGCGCGGCGGAACATGATGCGCTTTTCGAGCTGCTGGGTGATCGAGTCGGCGATCAGTTGGGCATCGATCTCGGGCTTGCGCACTTCCTCGATGTTCACGGCGACCGGCACACCCAGGCGCTTGGCGAGTTCCTTCTTCAGGTTCTCGATGTCCTCGCCCTTCTTGCCGATCACGACGCCCGGACGCGCCGAGTAGATCGTGATGCGCGCGTTCTTGGCCGGACGCTCGATCAGCACGCGGGAGACCGCGGCGTTCTTCAGCTTGCTCTTGAGGTACTCGCGGACCTTGATGTCCTCGGCCAGCATGCCCGCGAAGTCGCGGTTGTTGGCATACCAACGGCTGGCCCAGTTGCGCGACACCGCAAGGCGGAAGCCGGTCGGGTGGATTTTCTGACCCATGTCTGTCCTTTAGTTCCCGACGGTCACGTACACGTGGCACGTGGGCTTGCTGATGCGGTTGCCGCGGCCCTTGGCGCGGGCGGTGAAGCGCTTGAGCGTGGCGCCCTGCTCGACGTAGATCGTCTTGACCTTGAGTTCGTCGATGTCGGCGCCGTCGTTGTGCTCGGCGTTCGCGATCGCGGACTCGAGCACCTTCTTGATGATGCCCGCGGCCTTCTTCTGCGTGAACTGCAGCGTGTTGAGCGCCTGGTCCACCTTCTTGCCGCGAATCATGTCGGCCACCAGCCGGCCCTTGTCGACCGACAGGCGCACGCCGCGCAGGACTGCTTTGGTTTCGGTTGCCATGGTCCTCTGTTCCTTTACTTCTTCGCGACCTTCTTGTCGGCCGGGTGACCCTTGAAGGTCCGCGTGAGCGCGAATTCGCCCAGCTTGTGGCCGACCATCTGGTCGGTGACGTAGACGGGCACGTGCTGCTTGCCGTTGTGCACGGCGATCGTGAGCCCGATGAAGTCGGGCAGGATCATGGAGCGGCGCGACCAGGTCTTGATCGGCTTCTTGTCCTTGGCGGACACGGCCTTGTCGACCTTGGCCACCAGGTGGTGGTCGACGAAGGGACCTTTTTTGAGGGAGCGAGTCATCTCTTAATGTCCCTTCTTCACTTCTTGCGGCGCGAGACGATGAACGTCTGCGTGCGCTTGTTGTTGCGGGTGCGGTAGCCCTTCGTGAGGTTGCCCCACGGGTCCACCGGGTGACGGCCTTCGCCGGTCTTGCCCTCGCCGCCGCCGTGCGGGTGGTCGACCGGGTTCATCACCACGCCGCGCACCGTCGGGCGGATGCCCATGTGGCGCTTGACGCCGGCCTTGCCGATCTGGCGCAGGCTGTGCTCTTCGTTGGCGACTTCACCGATCGTGGCGCGGCACTCGATGTGGATCTTGCGCACCTCGCCCGATCGCATGCGCACCTGCGCGTACGTGCCTTCGCGTGCCAGCAGCGTCGCCGAAGCGCCGGCGGAACGCGCGATCTGCGCGCCGCCACCCGGCTTCAGTTCGATGCAGTGGATCGTCGAGCCGACCGGGATGTTGCGCACCGGCAGCGTGTTGCCCGCGCGGATCGGCGCCTCGGCGCCCGACATCAGCGTCGCGCCGACATCCACGCCGCGCGGCGCGATGATGTAACGGCGCTCGCCGTCGGCGTACACCACGAGGGCGAGGTGCGCCGTGCGGTTCGGGTCGTACTCGATGCGCTCGACCTTGGCGGCGATGCCGTCCTTGTTGCGACGGAAGTCGACCACGCGGTAGTGGTGGCGATGGCCGCCGCCCTTGTGGCGCGTGGTGATGTGGCCGTTGTTGTTGCGGCCCGACTTCTGGTGCTGGGGCTCCAGCAGCGGCGCGTACGGCTCACCCTTGTACAGGTGGTCGCGCGAGATCTTCACCATGCCACGCTGGCCGGGTGAAGTGGGTTTCATCTTGATGACGGCCATGATTTACGCAGCCTCCCCGGACAGGTTCAGCTCCTGACCTTCCTTCAGCGTCACGTAGGCCTTGCGAACGTGGTCGCGGCGGCCCACCGAACGGCCGAAGCGCTTGGTCTTGCCTTTGGTATTGACGACGGAAACGCCCATCACTTCGACCTTGAACATCAGTTCGACGGCCGCCTTGATCTCGGGCTTGGTGGCGTCCTGCAGCACCTTGAAGGTGACGGCGTTGCTCTTCTCGGCGACCGCCGTGGCCTTCTCGGACACGATCGGCGCGACGAGCACCTGCATCAGCCGGCCTTCGTCGAACTTGCGCTGCGCAGGAGTGGGATTGATGCGGCTCATGCGAACATCTCCTTGAGCTGGTCGATCGCGGCCTTGGTGACCAGCACCTTCTTGTAGTGCACGAGCGACAGCGGGTCGGCGTAACGCGGCTCGACGACGAGCACGTTCGCCAGGTTGCGCGAGGCGAGGTACAGGTTCTCGTCGACCTGGTCGGCGATCACCAGCACCGATTCAAGGTTCATCGCCTTGAACTTGGCGGCCAGCTGCTTGGTCTTCGGCGAATCGACCTTGATGGAATCGACCACGGCCAGGCGACCTTCGCGAGCCAGCTGGGAGAAGATGGACGCCATGCCGGCGCGGTACATCTTCTTGTTGATCTTCTGCGTGAAGTTCTCTTCCGGGCTGTTCGGGAAGATGCGTCCGCCGCCACGCCACAGCGGCGACGACGTCATGCCGGCGCGCGCGCGGCCGGTGCCCTTCTGCTTGAACGGCTTCTTGGTCGAGTGCTTGACCTCTTGGCGGTCCTTCTGCTTGCGCGTGCCCTGGCGCGCGTTGGCCTGGAACGCGATGACAACCTGGTGCACCAGGTCCTCGTTGTATTCGCGGCCGAAGATGGTTTCCGGCGCGTCGATCTTCGACGCGGCCTGGCCTTGTTCGTTCAGGAGTTCGAGTTGCATCACTTCGCTCCCTTCGCTGCGGGAGCGGCGGCCTTCGGCGCCTTCGCCTTGACGGCCGGACGCACCGTGACGAAGCCGCCCTTCGAACCCGGCACCGCGCCCTTGATCAGGAGCAGGCCGCGTTCGGCGTCGACGCGCACGACGTCGAGGTTCTGGGTGGTGACGGTGTCGTCGCCCATGTGGCCGGTCATGCGCTTGCCCGGGAACACGCGGCCCGGGTCCTGCGCCATCGAGATCGAGCCCGGCACGTTGTGCGAACGGCTGTTGCCGTGCGACGCGCGCTGCGAGCTGAAGTTGTGGCGCTTGATGGTGCCGGCGAAGCCCTTGCCGATGGACGTGCCCTGCACGTCGACCGTCTGGCCCACGGCGAAGAGGTCCGCGACCGGCACGGTGGCGCCGGCGGCGTACTTCGCGGCGGTCTCGGCCGTCACGCGGAATTCCTTGATGATCTCGCCGCCTTCGGTCCCCGCCTTGGCGAGGTGCCCGGCCAGCGGCTTGGCGATGCGCGATGCCTTGCGCTTGCCGTACGTGACCTGCAGGGCCACGTAGCCGTCCTTGTCCTGGGACTTGACCTGGGTGACGCGGTTGCCCGAAACGTCGACCACCGTGACCGGGACCGCGTCCCCGTCATCGGTGAACAGGCGCATCATGCCCACCTTGCGGCCCAAGAGACCCAGCTGGGTGCTCAGACTCATGTTGTTGCTCCGTTACTTGCGCCGCGGCCGCTGCAATTGGCTTCCGCGTTGGACGACTCCCTTGCGGGATTCGGCGACAAGAAGGTTGATAAAAAACTCCACCCAATTCGGGCAGAGCCGCTGATTGTAGCACCCCCGGGAAACCGCTGCAAAAGGCATGCCGCAAGGCTTCCTAGAATCGCAAGCTCGTCCACAAGACACCCGAGGAGCCCCGGTGAAACGTCACCTTCTTGCCTTGACCCTGTGCGCCACGAGCGCGATCGCCGCTGCCGCCCCGAAACCGGTCGGCGCTTCTTC
>DATBPW010000109.1:0-10795 GCA_036561125.1 Ramlibacter sp.
AGGAACCGCCGCCGGAACCGCTGAGCGACCTGCGCGTCACCGCGCCGTCCGCGCTTGAAAAGAATTCGGAGACCGCATGGGCCGAATTCCAGTCCCTGCAGGAAGCCGGGGAACAGGAATTCGAGCCGACGCGCGCTGCAAGCGGCGTCCTCCCGCTGCAGTCGGCCGAACCGTCGGGTGCTGTGCCGGCGGGCGCCGGCAGCGAAGTGACGCTCGATGCGGCGCTGTCATTCGCGCGGCAGGGCAATCGCGTGTGCCCGTTGCCGGGCGCGTGGAAGAAAATGTCCGATCTGCTGCAGCAGCTTGCTCCTGCGGGGACCGTGCCGCCGTTCCCGATCGACGGCCAGGCGTGGAACATCGTTTCGCCAATGGAAAAACGCGTGCGGCTGCGCGATCAGCTCGAGTGGGCGTCGCGCTTTGGCTTGCTCGGTGCGGCGGTGAAATTCCTGCAAGCGATGCCCGAGAAGAGCTGGCTGCACTTCTAGTGCGCGGCTGAGCCTGCGGCGTCAGCCACCCGGCCGCGGCATACCCTCCGACTTCCTACAAGCCTGCCCTGCGCGCGGCCTTACCGTGGGGCAACGCCGGCACGGTCCGGCAGCCGCCTGCAGGAGGGCCATCAATGAGGATTGCGCAAGTCGCGCCGCTCATCGAGAGCGTGCCGCCCCGTGCCTATGGGGGCACCGAGCGCGTCGTGCACTACCTCACCGAGGCCCTCGTGCGCGCGGGGCACGACGTGACGCTGTTCGCCAGCGGCGACTCGCGCACGTCGGCCACGCTCGTGCCCGTGGTCGACCGCGCGCTGCGGTTGCATCCGGCACGGCCCGACGCGCTCATCTGGCACACGCTGCTGGTCGACCGTGTGTTCGAGCTCGGCAGCTCGTTCGACGTGATCCATTTCCATATCGATACGCTGCAACTGCCGCTGGCCCGCTGGCTCGGCACGCCGTGCCTCACGACCTTGCACGGCCGGCTCGACCTGCCGGACCTCAAGCCGCTGTACATGCGCTTTCGCAGCCACCCGCTGGTTTCGATCTCCAACAGCCAGCGCGCGCCGCTGCCGTTCGTGAACTGGCTCGGCACCGTGTACCACGGCCTGCCGCCCGACCTGTACACGTTCCACCCGCGCGCCGGCGACTACTTCGCCTTCGTCGGGCGCATGTCGCCCGAAAAGCGCTGCGACCGTGCGATCGAGATCGCGCAGGCGACGGGCACGCCGCTGCGCATCGCGGCGAAAGTCGACAACGCCGACCGCGAATATTTCGAGCGCGTGATCGAGCCGCTGCTGGATCAACCGCTGGTCACGTGGGTCGGCGAGATCGGCGACGGCGACAAGGACGAATTCATCGGCAATGCGAAGGCGCTGCTCGCGCCGGTCGACTGGCCCGAGCCGTTCGGGCTGGTCGTCATCGAGGCGTTCGCGTGCGGCACCCCGGTCGTCGCCTACGGCAACGGCGCCGTGCCCGAGCTCGTCGACGACGGCCTCACCGGCTTCGTCGTGCACGACCAGGAGGGCGCGATCGCGGCCGCGCGCCGCATCGGCGAGATCGACCGCGCGGCTTGCCGGGCCGTGTTCGAGAAGCGCTTCAGCGCCGACGTGATGGCCCGCAACTACATGGCGCTGTACCGCGAGGTGATCGGGGCGCCGCAGCGAATGACGGCGTGACGCCATGCAACGCACCAAAAGGAAGATCCAGTTCGAGGACCAGTGGTACGTCCTCGCCACGCTCGCGCATCCGGAAGAGCCGCCGCAGGTCCTGAAGAACGGCCAGACCTTCGGCGTGTTCGACCGCTTCGGCGACATCGGCGCCCTGGTGCCCGGGCAGCAGGGGCTGTACCACCGCGACACGCGGCACCTGTCGCACCTCGAGGTGCTGGTGGAAGGCGTGCGGCCGCTGCAGCTGGGCGCGGCGATGGAGCACGCCAACAGCGTGCTCGGCATCGACCTCATGAACACCGACATCTCGCGCAACGGCCAGGTGCTGCTCGCCAAGGGGACGTTGCACCTGCACCGCTCGAAATTGCTGCGCGAGGGCGCGTGCATCGAGCGCCTGCGCGTGACGAACCACGGCGCCGACGCGGCCGAAGTCCGGCTCGACCTGACGTTCGGGGCCGACTTCGTCGACCTGTTCGAGGTGCGCGGCATGCAGCGCGCGCGGCGCGGCGACATGCTCGAGCCGCAGGTGCACGGCGACGCCGTCGTGCTCTCGTATCGCGGGCTGGACGCGCGGGTCAGGCGCACCGTGCTGCGCTTCGACCCGCCGCCGCAGGCGGCCACGGCGCAATCCGCGCGCTTCGAGCTCACGCTGGCGCCGGCCCAGCACCGCGACATCGAAGTGCAGGTGCTGTGCGAATGCGAGGGCGAGAGCGCGCCCCGGCCGGTCGATTTCGCGACGGCGCTCGCCGCCGGGCGCGAAACCGCGCGGCGGCGCGTCGATGCCATCTGCTGCATCGAAACGTCGAACCCGCTCGCGAACATGTGGCTCGAACGCAGCAGCTCGGACCTGGCCATGCTCACGACCGACCTGCCGAGCGGGCCGTATCCCTTCGCGGGCGTGCCGTGGTATTCGACGACGTTCGGGCGCGACGGCATCATCACGGCGATCGAGTGCCTGTGGATGGACCCGGCGCCCGCGCGTGGCGTGCTGCGGTTCCTGGCCGACACGCAGGCGCAGGAACTCGAGCCGGCGCGCGACGCGGAGCCCGGCAAGATCCTGCATGAAGCGCGCCTGGGCGAAATGGCCGCCACGCGCGAGATCCCGTTCGGCCGCTACTACGGCTCGGTCGATTCGACGCCGCTGTTCGTGCTGCTCGCCGCGCTGTACTGGCAGCGCACCGGCGACGCCGCCTTCCTGCGTTCGATCTGGCCGCACGTGATCGCGGCGCTCGACTGGATCGCGAAGTACGGCGACATCGACGGCGACGGCTTCGTCGAATACGCGCGCCGCAGCCGCGACGGCCTGACGCAGCAGGGCTGGAAGGATTCGCACGATTCGATCTTCCACCGCGACGGCAGCATCGCGCCCGCGCCGATCGCGCTGTGCGAGGTGCAGGGTTACGTGTACGAGGCGCGGCGGCGCCTGGCTCCGGCCGCGCGCGCGCTGGGCGACCCGGCGCTCGCCGCGCGCCTGGAAGACGAGGCCGAGGACCTGCGCCAGCGCTTCGAGCAGGCTTTCTGGTGCGAGGAGCTGGGGATGTACGCGATCGCGCTGGACGGCAACAAGCGGCGCTGCGAGGTGCTGTCGTCCAATCCCGGCCACTGCCTGTGGACGGGCATCGCGTCGCCCGAGCGCGCGGCACGCGTCACGAAGGCATTGCTGTCGCGCGATTTCTTCTGCGGCTGGGGAATCCGCACGATCGCCTACGGCCAGTCGCGCTACAACCCCATGTCGTACCACAACGGCTCGGTGTGGCCGCACGATACGGCGCTGGCCGCGCTCGGCATGGCGCGCTACGGGCATACGCGCGAGGCGGTGCAGGTCGCGACGGCGCTGTTCGACGCGAGCCTGCATTTCGACATTTACCGCGTGCCGGAACTGTTCTGCGGCTTCGAGCGGCGCGATGCCGCGGGGCCCACGCGTTATCCGGTCGCCTGCTCGCCGCAAGCCTGGGCCGCCGCGGCGCCGTTCGCGCTCATGCAGGCGTGCCTGGGCATCGAGGTGCACGATGGCGGCCGCAGCGTCGTCATGCATTCGCCGCGGCTGCCGTCGTTCGTCGACTGGGTGCGCCTGCGCCGCGTCGGCGCGCACGACTGCCATTGCGACCTGCTGCTGCAGCGGCACGAGAACAGCGTGGGCGTGGAGGTGCTGCGCAAGCACCCGGGAATGCGCGTGACCGTGATCGCGTGAGCCGCGCTACAACTCTTCCCCGAGCGCGATGACGCCGCAGGTCGGCACGCGCGAGTGCGGGTCGTAGCGGTACAGCGCTTCGCGCACGGTTTCGGCCTGCAGCGCGGCGATCGCGATGCGGTCTTCGGGGTCGCAGGTCCACAGTGCGAGCAGCAGGCCCGACTCGATCCGGATGATCACCGGCGCGGCCCAATGCGCGCATGCGCGCCGCCCGTCGCGCAGCGTCCACGACACCAGCATGCAACCGTGGTCGGTCTGCGTCGCGACCGCGTGCAGCGGAAAGAGGTAGCGGACTGCTTGCCACACGGCGAGGTGCGGGTCGTCCAGATCCCCCGTCGCGCTGTCGCGTCCAACGCGGCGTGCAGTGCGCGTGCGCACCAGGTCCTGCATGGCTTGCTCCCTCGCTTGGCGAGCCGCCATGCTGCGGGCCCGGGCGTTGTGGAGCATGTAGGACACAGTGGACGAAGGGCGTAGTCGGGGTGCGCCCAATCCGACTTCAGCGTTAGCGCGGCCCTCACACCAAGAGTCGAAGGGCGCCGTGCGGAACGGGCCTGGCCCGATGGAATCATGCCCGCATGACTGTCAAGAAGACCGATCCGCGCGAGGCGTTCGTCGATCGCCGTTCCTGGAACGATTCCGACGCGGTGATCGAGCTGGTGGAGCCGGGTGGGAGGCAAACCAGGCTCACGCGCGCGCAGGCGCGCGTTCCCGCATGGCAAGTGCGCCGCTGGTTGCGCGTGGGGCAACTGCCCGCGGCGAACGGCGCGAGCGCGCGCGTGCTGCAGGCGTTCATGTGCTCGGACGCGCAGATGTTCTATCCCGAGGAGATCACGCAGCTCGCGAACGCCGCCCAAACGGCGGCGAAACCGGAACAGGCTCCGGTCGCCTGACGCGATTCAGGTTCGCACTTTGCGCCGTGTGGCCCGGTGTCCCGAAGGCGCGGGCAGCGCGAGTTGCGCCTGCTGCACGACGCGCACGCAATCCTTGATGTGCTCCTCGCCCAGGTAGCGCATCGCGGAGTAGCCGAGCACGGCCGACACCGCCTGGCCCGCGATGGGCACGTACTTGGCCGCCTGCTGCGCGGTCAAGCGGCGGCCGACGGCCTTGGCCAGGCGCAGGATCAGCTCGCGGCTGACGTACTTGCCGACGGCGACCGAGCCGACCAGCGCCAGCGCCTTCTGCACCTCTTCGCGCATGGCGTCCGGGAGCAAGTCGATCTGCCTGGGCGTCAGGCCGAATTCCTCGTTGATGTCGGGTATGAGCCGGGACATCAACCCCGCGTCCACGGCCCAGTCGAGGCCCGGTATCGGCACCGTGCTCGCAGCGGCGGCGACGATGGCGCGGCGGTTGAGCAGCTTGCGGCAACGGCGCACGGCCTCGAGCAACGCGGGATCGTCCCTGGCGAGGTCGAGTGCGGTGGCCATCAGGCCATGTTATCGAGTTGTTCGGTGAGTTGGAGCCAGCGCTCCTCGATCGAATGCAACTCTTCGTTGATCGCTTTCAGCTTGCGGCCGGCGTCGGCCAGCCCGTCGGGATTCGTGCTCGAACCGAGGAGCGCTTCGAGCGATTCCTTCTCGCGGCCGAGCTGGGCCATGCGCTTGTCGATCGTCTCGAGCTCGCGCTTGAGGGGCTTCTGTTTCGAGAAATCGGGCTTGCGCGCAGGGGCCGGCGTCGGCGGCGGTGCGGCGGGCCGGGCCGCTTCGCGCTGGCGCCTGGCTTCGTCCAGCAGGTACTGCTGGTAATCGTCGAGGTCGCCGTCGAACGGCTGCACGGCGCCGCGCGCGACCAGCCAGAACTCGTCGCACACGGAGCGCAGCAACGCGCGGTCGTGGCTGACCAGCATCACCGTGCCTTCGAATTCGTTCAGCGCCACCGACAGCGCCTCGCGCGTGTTCAGGTCGAGGTGGTTCGTCGGCTCGTCCAGCAGCAGCAGGTTCGGGCGTTGCCACACGATCATCGCGAGCACCAAGCGCGCCTTCTCGCCGCCGCTCATCGTGCCGACCGCTTGCGCGACCATGTCGCCGGAGAAATTGAAGCTGCCCAGGAAGTTGCGCAGCTCCTGCTCGCGCGCAGGGCGGGCGTCGGATGACAGCTCGCGCGACAGGCGCACCATGTGCTCGAGCGGCGTGTCGCCCGGCTGCAGCACGTCGAGCTCCTGCTGCGCGAAGTAGCCGATGTTCAGCCCCTTGCCTTCGGTGATCGTTCCACCGAGCGCCGGAATTTCGTGCGCGATGGATTTCACGAGCGTCGACTTGCCCTGGCCGTTCGCGCCGAGGATGCCGATGCGCTGGCCGGCGAGTACCGTGCGGTCGACGTTGCGCAGCACGATGACACTTCCGCTCCCGGAATCGGGAGAGGGCGGGGGTGAGGGGAGGTAGCCGAACTCGCCGTCGCGGATCGCCAGCATCGGGTTCGGCAGGTTCGCCGGCTCGCGGAACTCGAAGGTGAACTCGGCATCCGCGAGCACCGGCGCGATCTTCTCCATGCGCTCGAGCGCCTTCACGCGGCTTTGCGCCTGCTTCGCCTTGGTCGCCTTGGCCTTGAAGCGGTCGATGAACTTCTGCAGGTGCGCGATCTTTTCCTGCTGCTTCTCGAACGAGGCGTGCTGCAACGCGATCTGCTGCGCGCGCAGCGTTTCGAACGTGCTGTAGTTGCCGCCGTAGCGATTGAGCTGCTCGCGTTCGATGTGCACCGTCGCGTCCGTCACGGCGTCGAGGAATTCGCGGTCGTGGCTGATCACGATGAGCGTGCCCGGATACTTCTTCAGCCAGGACTCGAGCCACACGAGCGCATCGAGGTCCAGGTGGTTCGTCGGCTCGTCGAGCAGCAGCAGGTCCGACGGGCACATGAGCGCGCGCGCGAGCTGCAGGCGCATGCGCCAGCCGCCCGAAAAGCTGTCGACCGGGCGGTCGAGCTCGCCGGGCTTGAAGCCGAGGCCGAGGATCAGCGCCTGCGCGCGCGGCACGGCGTTGTGTTCGCCCGCATCCGCGAGGTCGGAGTGCGCGTGCGCGATGGCCATGCCGTCGCCGTCGTGCTCGGCCTGCGCCAGTTGCGCGCGCAGCTCCATCAGGCGCGTGTCCCCGGCCAGCACGAATTGCGTCGCGCCTTCGCTCGTCTCGGGCATCTCCTGCGCGACCTGCGCCATGCGCCACTGCGGCGGCACGGTGAAGTCGCCGCTGTCCTCGTGCAGCGAGCCGTCGAGCAGGCGGAACAGGCTCGACTTGCCCGCGCCGTTGCGCCCGGTCAGGCCGACCTTCTCGCCGGGATTGATGACGAGCGAGACCTTGTCCAGCAGGACCTTCGCACCGCGGCGCAGCGTGAGATTCTTGAGGGTGATCATGGCGCCACCAGCGCGTCGCGCGTCACGAGCAGCACCTGGTCCGCGCCCGCGCTCGTCTCGAGCCAGACGCACTCGAGATCGGGGAACGCGCGCTCGAAGTTCTCGCGCTCGTTGCCGATTTCCAGCACGAGCACGCCGATCCCGCTCATTGTCCCGGGCGCATCGCGCAACAGTCGACGGATGAAATCCATCCCGTCCGCGCCGCCCGCCAGCGCGAGCTGCGGCTCCGCGCGGAATTCATCGGGCAGCTGCGCCATGCTTTGCGCGTTGACGTATGGCGGGTTGCACAGGACCCAGTCGTAAGGGCCGGCGACCGACGCCAGCCCGTCGGATTCGATCAAGCGGATGCGGCTCGCAAGCCCGTGCCTGTCGACATTGATGCGCGCGACCTCCAGCGCATCGCGCGAAATGTCGGCCGCATCCACCTCGATGTCCGGATACGCCATCGCGGCGAGGACGGCGAGGCTGCCGTTGCCCGTGCACAGGTCGAGCACGCGCGTCGTGCGATCGGACAGCCACGGGTCGATCGCTCCATCCGCGAGCAGCTCCGCGATGAAGCTGCGCGGCACGATCGCGCGTTCGTCCACGTAGAAGGGCACGCCTTGCAGCCACGCTTCGCGCGTGAGGTAGGCCGCGGGCTTGCGCGACTGGATGCGCTCGGTGACCAGGTCGTTCACCGAATCCTGCTGCTGCGGCGAGACGGCGAAGGCCGCGACGGAGTCGAGGTCGTCCAGCGGCAGGCCGAGTTGCCACAGCACCAGCCAGGCGGCTTCGTCGAAGGCATTCGTGGTGCCGTGGCCGAAAGCCACGCCTGCGCCGGCGAGCCGCGCCGCGCTCGCCTCGACCAATTCGATGAGCGTCATGAAAGCTTGTCGAGATGCTCGATGGTGCGGCGGTAGATGTTCTTGAGCGGCTCGATGTCCGCGACGCGCACGTTTTCGTCGATCTTGTGGATCGTCGCATTGATGGGGCCGAACTCGATCACCTGCGGGCAGATGCGCGAGATGAACCGCCCGTCGCTGGTGCCGCCGGTGGTCGACAGCTCGGTCTCGATGCCGGTCTCGCCGCGGATCGCCTCCTGCACCGCGCCGACGAGGTCGCCCGGTTGCGTGAGGAACGGCAGGCCGCCCACCGTCCACGCGATCTCGCAGTCGAGGCCGTGCTTGCCCAGGACCTGCTGCACGCGGCGCTGCAGGCTTTCGGGGCTGCTCTCGGTCGAATAGCGGAAGTTGAAGTCGATCGTCACGCTGCCGGGGATCACGTTCAGCGCGCCGGTGCCGCCGTGCACGTTGCTCACCTGGAAGCTCGTCGGCGGGAAGAAGTCGTTGCCGCGATCCCATTCGGTGCGCGCAAGTTCGTCCAGCGCGGGCAGGGCCAGGTGGATCGGATTCTTCGCGAGCTGCGGATAGGCGATGTGGCCTTGAACGCCCTTGACAGTGAGCTTCGCGGACATCGAGCCGCGGCGGCCGTTCTTGATCATGTCGCCCAGGCGCTGCACGGACGTCGGCTCGCCGACGATGCACCAGTCGAGGCGCTCGGCCCTTTCACGCAGCTTGTCGCAGACGACGACGGTGCCGTCGACGCTCGGGCCTTCCTCATCGCTCGTGATCAGCAGCGCGAGCGACACCGCGGGCTGCGGATGCGCCGCGAGGAATTCCTCGACCGCGACGACGAACGCCGCGATCGACGTCTTCATGTCGGCCGCGCCGCGCCCGAACAGCAGGCCGTCGCGATGCGAGGGCGTGAACGGGTCGCTGGTCCACTGGTCGAGCGGGCCGGTCGGCACGACGTCGGTGTGGCCCGCGAACACCAGCGTGCGGCCGGTGCTGCCGCGCCGCTTCGCCCACAGGTTCGTGACGCGAAAATCCTCCGGGCCCGAGACGATCGTCTCGCACTCGAAGCCCAGCGGCTCCAGGCGTTCGGCAAGGATGCGTTGGCAGCCGTCATCCTGAGGCGTGACGGAGCGCCGGGAGATCAATTGTTCGGCGAGATGCAGCGCACGTGTCACTTACTGTTTGACGTCCAGGGTGATTTCGGTGAAGGTCGGCTCGTCCTGCAGGTCTTCCTCGGACGCGCCTTCTTCCACCTGCGCGGCGTCCTTGCCGGCGAAGTCGTTCTGCAGGCGCCATTGCAGGTTGGTCGGCGAATCGGCGTAGGCGATGCCTTCCTTCTTGTCGACGACGCCGTCGACGATCAGCTTGGCGATGGCGGCTTCGAAGGTCTGCGAGCCTTCGGCCATCGACTTTTCCATCGCCTCCTTCACGCCGGAGAAGTCGCCCTTCTCGATCAGCTCCGACACGAGCTTCGTGTTGAGCATGATCTCCACGGCCGGCGTGCGGCCGCCGTGGATCGTGCGCAGCAGGCGCTGCGAGATGATCGCCTTCAGCGCCGCCGCGAGGTCGCCCAGCATCGTCGGGCGCACTTCCACGGGGTAGAACGACAGGATGCGGTTGAGCGCCTGGTAGCTGTTGTTCGCGTGCATGGTCGCCAGGCACAGGTGGCCCGACTGCGCGTACGCGATCGCGGCGGACATCGTCTCGCGGTCGCGGATCTCGCCGATCAGGATCACGTCCGGCGCCTGCCGCAGCGCGTTCTTCAGCGCCGTCTGCATGCTCTGCGTGTCGCTGCCGACCTCGCGCTGGTTGACGATGGACTTCTTGTTCTTGAACAGGAATTCGACCGGGTCCTCGATGGTGAGGATGTGGCCGGTCATCTTCTCGTTGCGGTAATCCATCATGGACGCGAGCGTGGTGCTCTTGCCGGCGCCGGTGGAGCCGACCATCAGCATCAGGCCGCGCTTGTCCATGATCAGGTCGCCCAGGATCATCGGCACCGCCAGGCTTTCCAGCGGCGGGATTTCGGTGGTGATGTAGCGAATCACCGCGGCGTAGGTGCCGCGCTGGCGCATGGCCGAGAAGCGGAAGTTGCCCACGCCCTCGATCGCGTGCGCCATGTTCAGCTCGCCGGTCTCCTCGAGTTCCTTGATGCGCTTTTCGGGCAGCACCTCGGCGAGCAGCGCCTTCGGCGCATCGGGCGGCAGCAGCTGGTTGTTGATCGGCAGGCACTGGCCGTTGATCTTGATCATCGCCGGCGCGTGCGCCGACAGGTAGACGTCGGACGCCTTCTTTTCCCCCATCAGCCGGAGGATCTTCTCCATCGTGCCGCTCATCGCGCTACCCCTCTCAACATCAATTCAATCGCCGGACGCAGAAGACGCAGAACCTTCGCAGAATCCTCAGAAAAGTCATTCTTCATTATTTCTGCGCCTCCTGCGCAACTTCTGCGGCTTCTGCGTCCGGAAGTTGCTTTGATGCTCAATCAGTCCCGCAGCAAGTCGTTCAATGACGTCTTCGCGCGGGTTTGCGCGTCGACGCGCTTGACGATCACCGCACAGTACAGGCTGTACTTGCCGTCGTCACTCGGCAGGTTCCCCGGGACCACCACCGAGCCCGACGGAACCCGGCCATAAGTCACAGTGCCTGTGGCGCGATCGTAAATCTTGGTGCTCTGGCTGATGTACACGCCCATGGCGAGCACGGAGTTCTCCTCGACGATCACGCCCTCGACGACTTCCGAGCGCGCGCCGATGAAGCAGTTGTCCTCGATGATC
>DATBPW010000110.1:0-1697 GCA_036561125.1 Ramlibacter sp.
GGTAGTGCACACGCACGCGGCGGCGCTTGCAAGCCGCGTTGAGTTCATCGCGCAGCAGCCGGTTCGCGCCGACGCCGCCGGCCACCACGAGCCGGTTCAGCGCGCTGCGCTCCAGTGCGTCGATCGACTTGCGCACCAGCACTTCGACGATGGCGGCCTGCGTGCTCGCGGCCAGATCCGCCTTGCGCATCTCCAGCTCCGGGCCGAGCTTCTTCACTTGCGTCAGCACCGCCGTCTTCAGGCCCGCGAACGAGAAGTCGAGGTCGCCGCTGTGCAGCAGCGGCCGCGGCAGCTTGAAAGCTTTCGCGTCGCCCTGCAGCGCGAGCGCCGAGAGGGCCGGCCCGCCCGGATAGCTGAGCCCGAGCAACTTCGCGCTCTTGTCGAACGCTTCACCGGCCGCGTCGTCGATCGTCTCGCCGAGCGTTTCATAGCGGCCGACGCCGTCCACGCGCATCAACTGCGTGTGGCCGCCGGACACGAGCAGCGCGACGAATGGAAAGTGCGGCGGGTCGTCCGACAGGAACGGCGACAGCAGGTGACCTTCGAGGTGGTGCACGCCGAGCACCGGCTTGCCCAGCGCCGCGCCGAGCGCGCATGCGACGCCCGCGCCCACCAGCAGCGCGCCCGCCAATCCCGGGCCGCGCGTATACGCGATCACGTCGACGTCGTGGATGTTCGCGTGCGCCTTCGCGAGGACGGTCTGGGCCAGCGGCAAGACGCGGCGGATGTGGTCGCGGCTCGCCAGCTCCGGCACCACGCCGCCATAGGCCTGGTGCATCGCGACCTGGCTGTGCAGCGCGTCGGCGAGCAGCGCCGGCACCGCGTGGCCCTTCGTCTCGACGAGCGCGACACCCGTCTCGTCGCACGACGATTCGATTCCCAGCACCAGCATCGCGGCAGTTTAAGCCACGCGATTGAGCATATAGCCGCAAGTCATCAACGCTCTGGGACAATCCGCGCACCCATGGGCATCAGCGCATACCTGAGAGAAATCGGCCGCGGCAAGGACGGCGCGCGCGCGCTCACACGCGAGCAGGCCGCGGACCTGTTCGGCCAGGTGCTCGACGGCGCGGTGACCGATCTCGAACTCGGGGCCTTCTGCATCGCGATGCGCGTGAAGGGCGAGGCGCCGCAGGAGCTCGCGGGATTTCTCGACGCGACGCATGCGCGCATGAAGCTCGTGCCGGCCGGCGCGCTGCCGCTCATCGTGCTGCCCAGCTACAACGGGGCGCGCAAGCTGCCGCTGCTCACGCCCTTGCTGGGCCTGCTGCTCGCGCGCGAAGGGCTGCCCGTCCTGATCCACGGCACGCAGACCGAAGTGTCGCGCGTTGCCGTGGCCGATGTGCTCGCGGCGCTGGATATCGAGCCGCTGCGCGAGGTGCGCGCAATCGCGCCCGGCGAACTCGCCTGCCTGCCCACGGAAGTGCTGTGCCCGGGCCTGAAACGCCTGCTCGACGCGCGGCGCACGATCGGCCTGCGCAATTCGGCGCACAGCATCGTGAAGCTGATGAATCCGTGCGCCGGCGACGCGGTCGTCGTCGGCAGCTTCACGCATCCCGAATACGCGCAGTCGATGGCGGCGGTGTTCGAACTCATGGGCTCGACGGGCATGCTGCTGCGAGGCACCGAAGGCGAGCCGGTCGCGGACCCGCGCCGCATGCGCGAGCTGGTCGGCTTCGTGCGTGGGCAGCGGGTCG
>DATBPW010000111.1:0-1906 GCA_036561125.1 Ramlibacter sp.
AGCGCGGCGCCGACGGAGCCGATCAGCGACAGCACGGGCGTGCCGATCAACAAGCCGCTCGTCAGGACGCACAGCGAGCCCGGGTCGAGGTCGTACTGCAGGCCGAGCACCGGCGCGAGCACGACCAGCGGCAGGCCGCACACGATCCAGTGCGCGATGTTCTTGCCGGTCACCAGCAACGCGAGCGGTTGCGGCGACAGCGCCATCTGCTCCAGCGTGCCGTCGGCGTGGTCGGCCGCGAACATGCGATGCAGGCCCAGCATCGTCGCGAGCAGCGCGCCAACCCACAGCACACCAGGGGCGATCTTGCGCAGCAGCGCGGGCTCCGGGCCGATGCCCAGCGGGAACAGGCTTGTCACGATCACGAAGAAGAACAGCGCAGTCAGCACGTCGGCCTTGCGGCGCAGCGCGAGCAGCAGGTCGCGTCGGATGACGGCGATGAGCGACTTCACAGTTCGACTTCCTGGCCGCCCGCGAGAGGCAGCGTCTGGTGGCTGGTGATCACGGCGATGCCACCGCGCGCCAGATGTTCGGCGATCAGCGACGAGAAATCATTAACGGCGTGCGCGTCGAGCGCGGTGAGCGGCTCGTCGAGGATCCACGCCTGCGCCGGGCGGGTCATCGTCCGCGCGAGCAGCACGCGCCGGCGCTGGCCGGCGGACAGGAAGCGCACCGGCAGGTCCTCCCGGCCCTTCAGGCCGAAGCGGCGCAATGCGCGCAGCGCGTCCTCGTCGCCGAGCGGAAGGCCTTCCACCTCGTTGGCGGCGCGCAGGTTCTCCAGCGGTGTGAGATCGTCCTTGATCGCGGGCTGGTGCCCGAGGTACAGCAGGCCGGTGTGCCACGCGGCGCGATTGCTCGCGATCGGCTCGCCGTTCCAGCGCACCTCGCCGGCATCCGGCCCGGAAAGCCCCGTGAGGATGCGCAGCAGGCTGGTCTTGCCGGCGCCGTTCGCGCCGCGCACGTGCGCCCACTGCCCGGCCTCGAGGCGCAGGTCGACGCCGGCGAACAGGGGGCGTCCGCCGCGGCTGCATGAAAGATTGCTCGCGCTCAACATCGTGCTGGGGATGCTGCGGGAGCCCCCCGGTGCGCCACCTGACTTAAGTCAACTCGGTATCAGAGTTTTCCGATGGGACCGCGATGCGGCGCTGGCAGCGCTCCGCTTGAGCGTGCTCAAACCAGCCGCCGCCATGGAGCGCAGCATTTACTCATGGAATTCGGCCATGACTCGGTCGCCCGGATCGTTTATGCGAGCGAATCGAACGTTCAAGGCTCGGTGTATGCCGAGCTGGAGCGCATCCGCGAGAGCGCGCTGAAACACAACGTGCCGCTCGGGGTGTACACGGCGCTGCTGTACCAGTCGGGCTGGTTCGTGCAGTGGAAGGAAGGCCCGGTCGACGCGGTGCTCAAGCTGACCGACCGCATCGCCGCCGACCCGCGCCACCACAACCTGCGCATCGTGCATTCGAGCCGCGGCCCGCGCCTGCTGAGCGGGCCCTGGTCGATGGCGATCGTCGATGCCCGCGAAGACCCGGGCGCGATGGCCGAGCGTGTCGAGTGGGCGCACCGCTGCGCCGTCGACGGGCGGCAATACCCGCTGCCTGCGGTGTGGCGCCACCTGTCGACACCGCACGGCGGCGCCGCGCAGCCGGGCGAGATCGACCGGTTCCAGCGCATCATGGTGTGCGGCAGCGAGACGCGCGATGCCTTCGAGCTCGTGCAATGGCTCGGGCGGCGCTTCGACCGGCCCGTCGTGCATCGCCGCTTTGCCGGTGAAGAAGGCCTGGATGTCGGCACCGACTATGTCGACTTCGACGATGAAGGCCGTGCGTACCGCGTGATCGCGATGGCGCGCAACGGACTGCTGCTGCCGCTCACGCGCGCGTTCGTGTCCGACTATTCGCGGATC
>DATBPW010000112.1:0-10436 GCA_036561125.1 Ramlibacter sp.
TCAGTATGCAGATGAGAACGACGAAGGCAAGGATGTCGACGTAGTTGCTGCCGAGAAAGCCCCCCGTCAATGGCCCGATATAGCCTGCGCCAAGGGACTCGATCAGCCCCAGCAGAATGCCGCCGACCACCGCGCCCGCCAGATTGCCGATGCCGCCGAAGACAGCCGCCGTGAAGGCCTTGAGACCTGGAAGAAAACCCATCATGTTCTGTGCCGTGCCGTAGTTCGACGCATACATCACGCCGGCGATGGCCGCCAGCACCGCGCCGATAATGAAGGTGGCCGAAATCACGTTGTCCGGCTTCACGCCCATCAACGCCGCCACCGCCGGGTTCTCGGCCGTGGCGCGCATGGCCCGGCCAAGGCGGGTGTAATTCACCAGCCACATCAGTCCGGCCAGCGAAATCACGGTAACGCCCAGCACCATGACCTGGGTCGGCGTGATCACCGCACCGCCGGGGAGATTAAACGGCTGGGACGGCAACAGCGTCGGGTACGGTTTGTAGTCGGGCTTCCAGATGATCTGGGCGAGCACCTCCAGCAGCAGCGACATGCCAACCGCGGTGATCAGCGGGGCCAGCTTCGGGGCGTTGCGCAGCGGCCGGTAGGCCAGCTTCTCGATCACGTAATTGAGCACGCCGCACACGACGCAGGCAATGATGGTCGCGATCAGCAGGATCAGCCAGCCGGGCGTTCCGGCCATCGACCTTTGCATGAGAATGATGATGGACCAGCTGGTCAGGGCTCCCACCATCAGCACGTCGCCGTGGGCGAAATTGATCAGGTTGACGATGCCATAC
The DNA here is from genome assembly GCA_036561125.1 of Ramlibacter sp. Lineage (GTDB taxonomy): Bacteria > Pseudomonadota > Gammaproteobacteria > Burkholderiales > Burkholderiaceae_C > Ramlibacter. Next base: position 801 of record DATBPW010000112.1, read on the forward strand.
ACCATGGTATAGCCCAGGGCGATCAGGGCATACATGCTGCCCAGCACCAGACCGTTGATGATCTGCTGAAGCAGGATATCCATAAAAATTCTCCGTTTTGTAACCGGCTGATGTGCTAGCTGACCGCCGTTGGAATCCACGGCGTTGGCCGTCCAACAGTGTGACCTTGTAAGCCTTTTTGATCACCTAGCAAAAACCCGCCAATGTGCGACCTATGGCGGGTTCGGGGTGGCGAGATTGTAGCCAAGGCCAACCCGGGCGAAGTGACAGATATCCGCGGGTTTACCCTCGAAAGGCTGCTTGCCATCAGCGGTATTGGGCTTTGATCAGTCCACCTTATTATTGAGCTTTTTGAGCTCGCGCAGCCGTTGCGCGATCCGGATTTCAAGACCGCGCTCCACCGGCCGGTAAAACGCCGGCGGCGTCATGTCGTCGGGCCAGTAGCGCTCGCCGGCGGCGAAGCCGCCCTCCTCGTCGTGCGCATAGCGGTAGCCCCTGCCGTAGTCGAGTTCCTTCATCAACTTGGTTGGCGCATTGCGCAGGTGTAGCGGCACCGCCCGCGTGCCATCCTGGCCGACAAAGCGCTTGGCTTCGTTGAACGCCTTGTACACCGCGTTCGACTTTGGCGCCATCGCCAGATACACCACACACTCGGCCAGCGCCAGTTCGCCCTCGGGGCTGCCGAGCCGATCGTACACCTCGGCCGCGTCCAGCGCCAGGCGCAACGCGCGCGGGTCGGCCAGGCCGATGTCTTCGCTGGCCATCCGGACCATGCGCCGCGCCAGGTAGCGCGGGTCCGCACCGCCGTCGAGCATGCGCACCAGCCAGTACAGCGCCGCGTCGGGGTCCGAGCCGCGCACCGACTTGTGCAGCGCGCTGATGGTGTCGTAGAACTGCTCGCCACCCTTGTCGTAGCGGCGCATGCGCTCGCCGAGCACCTTCAGCAGCCAGGCGTCCGTGATCTCGCCGATCTTCTCCTTCCTGGCCGCGACGTCGAGCGTCTCGAGCGTGTTGAGGAGCCGGCGCGCATCGCCGTCGGCGTAAGCGACCAACCGGTCCAGCGCGGCCTTTTCGATCGGCGGCACGGCGCCGATCGCCTGGGCCTTCGCGACGATCTGCTTCAAGTCGTCTTCGGTCAGCGGCTGCAGCACGTAGACCACGGCGCGCGACAGCAGCGCGGAGTTCACTTCAAAGGACGGGTTCTCGGTGGTCGCGCCGATGAACGTGAACAGGCCCGACTCCACATGCGGCAGGAAAGCGTCCTGCTGGCTCTTGTTGAAGCGGTGCACTTCATCGACGAAGACGATCGTGCGTTGCTGCTGCAAGCCGTCGCGCGCACGCGTCGCGGCTTCGACCGCATCGCGAATGTCCTTCACACCGCCGAGCACCGCGCTGATCTGGATGAATTGCGCGTCGAACGAATCGGCCATGAGGCGCGCGATCGTCGTCTTGCCGGTGCCCGGCGGCCCCCACAGGATGCAGCTGTGCGGCTGGCCCGACTCGAACGCGATGCGCAGCGGCATGCCTTCGCCCAGCAGGTGCTGCTGGCCGACCACCTCCCCGAGCGTTTTCGGGCGCAGGCGCTCGGCGAGCGGGGCGTGCGGGATGGCGGGGGCTTTGGCCACGGCTCGAATATAGTCCCGGGCCATGGAACCCCAGGTCTGGTCCGCCATCGCCGCCCTGCTCGGCGCCCTCGTGGGCGGCGGCGTGAGCTGGCTGCTGAACCGGCAGCAGTTCGAGAACCAGATGAAGCTCGCGCGCGAGCAGCATCGCACCGAGTTCATGGCCGAAGAGACCGCACGCACCCTGCTGTCGCACAAGGGCTTCACCGACCGCTCGTTCGAAGCGCTGCAACGCAGCCTCGGCGGGTTCGAGGACGACGAGCTGCGCAAGATCCTCGTGCGCGCCGGCGCGATCCGCGTCTACCGCGACGACGGCAGCGAGTGGTGGCGCCTGGCGTCGCGCATGGACGAATTCATCGAGAAGAAGGACCTCGAGCGCGTCGCGCGCGATATCTAGTTCTCATTGCCGGATCACGGAAGCGCCTTGCGGCGGCTTGAAGTGGAAATCTTCCGCCGGCACCGGTACATTCATCTCCATCTTGTCGAACGTGATGACCGAGCGCTGGCCGAAGCCGTCGACGATCTCCAGCTTGGCCAAATCGTTCCCGCGAAACCCCAGGCGCATGTTGTTCAACTGGCCGTCGCGGTTCTTGGGCGTCGCCACGGCCCATTGCAGGCCGTCCTTGTTGTCGCCGGCCTCGAGATTGAAGTCGCGCAGCAGCGCGGCCGTGCTGCCGGCCGATGCGATCAGCGCCGCGGGCGTCGAGCCCAGCACGGCGTCCTGGTTGCGCGCGGTCACCTGGTTGAGGTCCTGGTCGTAGACCCACAGCGTCTTGCCGTCACCGACGATCTGCTGCTGGAACGGTTTCTTGTAGTCGAACCGGAAACGGCTCGGGCGCGCGAATTCGAACGTGCCGGTCGACGTGCGCGTGCGGCCCGGCTTGCCTTCGTGCGACGGTTCCGTCACGACCTGCGTGAACGAAGCGCGGCCGCTCTTGACGGACTTGATGAAATTGTCGAGCGCGTCGAGCCCGCTGGCATGGGCCGCGGCTGCAGCGAACGCAAGCAGCGCGGCAATGAACTTCTTTTTCTGCATGGGGCGCATTGTCGTTGGTTGCGCCCGCTCAGCTTAAGTTCACTCGCGGTTGGGAACCAGCACCTCGCGCTCGCCTTTCGCGCTCATCGCGCCGACGATGCCGGCCTTTTCCATTTCCTCGACGATGCGCGCGGCGCGGTTGTAGCCGATCTTCAGCTTGCGCTGGATGTACGAGATGCTGCTGCGCCGCTCCGTCACGACGATGGCCACGGCTTCGTCGTACATCGCGTCCTTCTCGCCGCCGCTGCCGCCCTCGCCGCCGAGCAGGTCGGAGTCGTCGTCGACGGTGCCGCCCTCGAGCACGCCTTCGATGTAATTCGGCTCGCCTTGCGACTTGAGGTAGGCCACGACGCGGTGCACCTCATCGTCGCCGACGAACGCGCCGTGCACGCGGATCGGGAATCCGCTCCCCGACGGCAGGTACAGCATGTCGCCCATGCCGAGCAGCGCTTCGGCGCCCATCTGGTCGAGGATCGTGCGGCTATCGATCTTGCTGGAGACCTGGAACGCGATGCGCGTCGGGATGTTGGCCTTGATGAGGCCGGTGATCACGTCGACGCTGGGCCGCTGCGTTGCGAGGATGAGGTGGATGCCGGCCGCGCGCGCTTTCTGCGCGAGGCGCGCGATCAGCTCCTCGATCTTCTTGCCGACCACCATCATCAGGTCGGCCAGCTCGTCGATCACCACGACGATGTGCGGCAGGCGATCGAGCGGCAGCTGCGCCTCGTCGCCCCCGAGCGCGAACGGGTCGGGAATCGACTGGCCCCTGGCCTTCGCCTCGTCGATCTTGGTGTTGTAGCCGGCGAGGTTGCGCACGCCCAGCTTCGACATCAGCTTGTAGCGCCGCTCCATTTCGCCGACACACCAGTTCAGGCCGTGCGCGGCCTGGCGCATGTCCGTCACGACCGGCGCGAGCAGGTGCGGGATGCCTTCGTACACCGACATCTCGAGCATCTTCGGGTCGATCATCAGCAGGCGCACGTCGCGCGCCTCGGCCTTGTACAGCAGCGACAGGATCATCGCGTTGATGCCCACCGACTTGCCCGAGCCGGTGGTGCCCGCGACGAGCACGTGCGGCATCTTCGCGAGATCGGCGACCACCGGATTGCCCACGATGTCCTTGCCCAGGCCCATCGTCAGCATCGACTTGGCTTCGTTGTAAACCTGCGAGCCGAGGATCTCCGACAGTCGGATCGATTGCCGCTTGGCGTTCGGCAATTCGAGCGCCATGTAGTTCTTGCCGGGAATGGTCTCGATGACGCGGATCGACACGAGCGACAGTGAACGCGCAAGGTCCTTCGCGAGATTGACGACCTGCGAGCCCTTGACTCCGGTGGCGGGCTCGATCTCGTAGCGCGTGATCACGGGGCCTGGTTGCGCGAGCACCACGCGCACGTCGACGCCGAAGTCCTTCAACTTCTTCTCGATCAGGCGCGAGGTCATCTCCAGCGTTTCCTGCGACACGCCCTCCTGGCGCGAGGCAGCGGTGTCGAGCAGGTCCACCTGCGGCAGTTTCGAATCCGGCAGGTCGGAGAACAACGGCTTCTGCCGTTCCTTCGCGACGCGTTCGCTGCGCGGCACGTCGACGAGCACGGGTTCGATCAGCACCGGCGCCGGATGGTGCCCGGCAATCTCGATGCGCTCTTCCTCGACGACCTCTTCGCGCTCGCGCGCCGCGGCCTGGCCGAACGCGATGTCCTGCGCGAGCTCGCGCTTTTCGCGCCGCGATTCGATGAACGCGTCGATGCGCGCGCCGATCGCTTCGGCCACCTGGCTCCACGAGAAGCGGAACACGACGGCCATGCCGAGCACGACGAGCGCGACGAACACGAGGCCCGAGCCCGCGAAGCCGAGCCACTTCACGCCCGCGGGCCCGGTGATGAAACCGAGCGCACCGCCGGCATGGTCCGGCAACTTGTCCTCGAAACGGTACAGGCGCGACCACTCGAGCGCGGTGCTCGCCGCCAGCAGCACGGCCAGCGCGACCCAGAACGCGACGCGCGTGCGCGTCCAGCCGGTGCGGGCCTTCTCTTCGCCGCGCGTCCAGCGCGAAAGCGTGGTCAGCCACGCGCGCACCGCGGCGGCCACACACCACCACACCGAGAAGCCAAGCAGGAAGTAGCTCGCATCGGCAACCCACGCGCCGAGCTTGCCGCCCCAGTTGTGGATCGGCCCGCCCGCTCCGGACGTGGAGAACGCCGGGTCGCCCGGCGAATAGCTCGCGAGCGCGAGGAACCAGAAGACGATGGCGACGAAGCCGGCGACCAGTGCGAGTTCGTGCGCGAAGCGGGCGACGCCGGTGTGCTTGCCTGCGGGCAGCGCTCCCGTGTCGGTGAGCGTGTTCAGCGAGTAGGTCATCAACGGCTATTGTCATGCCGGACCCGATCCGGCATCCAGTGTCTTTTGCATCGATAAGACACCGGATTGCGGCTCGAGGCCGCAACGACATGTTCAACCGAGCGTCGTGAGCCTGTCCTTGATCAGCATCGAGCCGTCCTCGCGTGTCTCGATGAAGCCGCGGTCCTCGAGGTCCTTCATCACGCGCGACACCATTTCGCGCGACGCCCCGACCATCTTCGCGATGTCCTGGCGCGAGATGCGCTCGCGGATCGTCGGCTGGCCGTCCTTGTCGGGCGTGGCGAATTCGAGCAGCGCGCGCGCCACGCGCCCGTACACGTCCATCAGCGCGAGCGATTCGATCTTGCGGTCGGCCTGGCGCAGGCGCTGCACGAGGCCCTTCATGATGGCGTACGCCATCGAGCTGTTTTCGGGCAGGCAGCGCGCGAACTCGGCGCGCCCGAGCGAGAGCATGTCGGTCTGCACCTCGGCGCGAACGGTGGCCGAGTGCGGCTCGTTGTCGATGAGGCTCATCTCGCCGATGTAGTCGCCGGGGTTCAGCGTGGCGAGGATCACCTCGCGGCCACGCTTGTCCGAAGTGACGACGCGCACGCGCCCGGTGAGGATGATGAAGAGCGTGTTGGACTTCTCGCCCTGCTCGACGATGATCTCGCCGCGCTTGAAGCGGCGCTTGGCGACGGCGTCCGCGACGGACTCGGCCTGGGCCGCTGTCAACAAAGCGAACAGCGGGACCCGGCGAATGAGTTCCAGATTGGACAGCATCGACATGTCAAGACATCCCTTCTGCGAGGTTCCCTGCGATGGCTTCTTACAATCGCTGCGATTGGAAGTTGCAAGCGCCCGCTTCTTGTCGCGGGGTTGATACTTGCAACCACGGCCCGAAATGTACACGGTCCGTGGCGTTTATCACACAGGTTTTTCACGATGCCCAACACGCAACACGCCAAAGTCCTGATCCTCGGATCGGGTCCCGCCGGCTACACCGCCGCCGTTTATGCGGCGCGCGCCAACCTGAATCCATTGCTGATCACGGGCATTGCACAGGGCGGCCAGCTCATGACGACGACCGATGTCGACAACTGGCCCGCCGACGTCAATGGCGTGCAAGGCCCCGAACTCATGCAGCGGTTCCTCGAACACGCCGAGCGCTTCAAGACGCAGATCGTGTTCGACCACATCAACACGGTCGACTTGTCGAAGCGGCCGTTCACGCTCAAGGGCGACAGCGGCGAGTACACGTGCGACGCGCTGGTCATCGCCACCGGCGCATCGGCGAAGTACCTCGGCCTGCCTTCGGAAGAGGCGTTCATGGGCAAAGGCGTGTCCGCTTGCGCCACGTGCGACGGCTTTTTCTACCGCGGCCAGACCACGTGCGTGATCGGCGGGGGCAACACCGCCGTCGAAGAAGCGCTTTACCTGTCGAACATCGCGAGCAAGGTGTACCTGGTGCACCGGCGCGACAAGTTCCGCGCCGAGCCGATCCTGATCGACAAGGTGATGGACAAGGTCAAGGAGGGCAAGATCGAGCTGAAGCTCTTCAAGACCCTCGATGAAGTGCTGGGCGACGCGACCGGCGTCACCGGCATCCGCGTGAAGGACGTGACCAGCGGCGCGACCGAAGACATCCAGCTGCAAGGCTGCTTCATCGCGATCGGTCATTCGCCCAACACGGAGATCTTCCGCGGGCAGGTGGAGATGAAGGACGGCTACATCATCACGAAGGGCGGCTTGAACGGCATGGCCACCATGACGAGCGTGCCGGGCGTGTTCGCCGCGGGCGACGTGCAGGACCACGTGTACCGGCAGGCCATCACCAGCGCGGGCACGGGCTGCATGGCGGCCTTGGACGCGCAGCGGTTCCTAGAGCAGCAGGGCTGAACCCCTTCGGGCTATAATGGCCGGCTCGGCTGCTTCCCGGCAGCCACGATGGGTTACCGCCACCCTTCTGGCGAGGTGAGGCTCCCCGGTCACGGGCGGCCGTTTCAAGAGAAACCGGAGTGCTTCATGGCACGCGTATGTGATGTGACGGGCAAGGGCCCGATGGTGGGCAACCATGTGTCCCACGCCAACAACAAGACCAAGCGCCGGTTCATGCCGAACCTGCAATACCGCCGTTTCTGGGTCGAGAGCGAGAACCGCTGGGTGCGCCTGCGCGTCTCCGGCGCCGCGCTGCGCCTGATCGACAAGAACGGCATCGACGCCGTGCTCGCGGACCTGCGGGCCCGTGGCCAGGCTTAACTAGTCCAGGAGAAGCACCATGGCAAGCAAAGGCGGCCGCGAAAAGATCAAGCTGGAGTCCTCCGCGGGCACCGGCCACTTCTACACGACGAGCAAGAACAAGAAGACGATGCCCGAGAAGATGTCGATCATGAAGTTCGACCCGAAGGCACGCAAGCACGTCGAGTACAAAGAGACCAAGCTGAAGTAATCGCTGCGCAAGCAGCGCCCAAAGGAAAAGCCCCGCATCGCGGGGCTTTTTTTCTGTTGGGGCGAAGCGGTTACGCGTGCGCTGCGCGCAGCTTCATCGAGAACTGCTGCAGGGCCACGATCCCGCTTTCCTCGGCGCGGCGGCACCACGCCTGCAGTTCGGCCGCGAGCTGCTCGCGCGACTGCGACGTGTTGAGCCACATCTGGCGCAGCTCTTCGCGCATCGCCACCATCTTGTCGATGACGGGATGCTGGGCGCGCGCCTGCTCGATGTGCGGGCGCACGGTGAGCGGCACGCGGTCCGCATCACGGTGCAGCCAACGCTTGGCCGTCTTGAGCATCGTGAGGTCGGCGTGCTTTTCCTTCAGCGCGGCGATCTCCGAGCGGCACACACGCTTCATCTCGCGGCCGTACGCGGCCATCACTTCGTAGCGATTCGCGATCAGCGCCTCGAGCGTCTTCTCGTCGGCCACGGGCTTGATCGCGCCGAGTTGCAGCTTCGGCGGGACTTTCTTGACCTTGGCCCAGCCGATCTTCTGCATTGCGCAGATGTAGACCCAGCCCAGGTCGAACTCGTAGGGCTTGACCGAGAACTTCGCCGACGTCGGGTACGTGTGGTGGTTGTTGTGCAGCTCTTCGCCGCCGATGATCGCGCCCCACGGCACGATGTTCGTGCTCGCGTCCGGCGCTTCGAAGTTGCGGTAGCCCCAGTAGTGGCCGATGCCGTTGATCACGCCGGCGGCGGTGATCGGGATCCAGAGCATCTGCACAGCCCACACGGCCGCGCCGATGCCGCCGAACAGCGCGAGGTCGAGGATCAGCATCAGGCCCACGCCCTGCCAGCTGTAGCGCGTGTACAGGTTGCGCTCGATCCAGTCGTTGGGCGTGCCGTGGCCGTACTTGGTGAGCGTTTCCTGGTTCTTCGCCTCTTCGCGATAGAGCTCGGCGCCGCGCCACAGCACGGTGTCGATGCCGCGCGTCTGCGGGCTGTGCGGGTCCTCTTCGGTCTCGCACTTCGCGTGGTGCTTGCGGTGGATCGCGACCCACTCCTTGGTCACCATGCCGGTGCCGAGCCACAGCCACAGGCGGAAGAAGTGCGACGGGATCGGCCCGAGGTCCATCGCGCGGTGCGCCTGCGTGCGGTGCAGGAAGATCGTGACGCCCGCGATGGTGATGTGCGTCGTGACCAGCGTGTACAGGACAACCTGCCACCAGGACAGGTGCCACAAGCCGTTCGCGAGCCAGGAGATGACCGCGTCAAGCACGGGCCAGTCGGGAAGCATCATGAGTGGAAAGCTCTCTTTATGGGAATGATCCGGTACAGCGGCCCTCGCCCCTGCGTCGACCCGGCATTTTAAGGCGTGGGGTCCCTTTGCAAGCCTTTTCTTTGGGAGTTGTACCCAAATGGTTCTCCGACACTAATTTTTCACCCAGATGGCGGCAAAGAAGCCGTCCGTGCGATGGCGATGCGGCCACAGTCGCAGGTACTGCTGGCCTTGCTCGCTGCCGGAGCACAGGCCCACTGCGCCGGGCACTTCGAGGCGCTCCAGCACTTCGCCCGCCGCAAGCGGTTGAAAGCCGGGGTGGGCTGCGGTGAAGGCAGCGGCGATCTCCTCGTTCTCCGAGGGCAAGACACTGCACGTCGCATAGACGAGCCTGCCGCCGGGCTTGAGCAGCTTCGCCGCCGAGGCGAGGATCGACGCCTGCTTGGCGTTCATCTCCTTCACGCCTTCCGGCGTCTGGCGCCACTTCAGGTCCGGATTGCGCCGCAAAGTGCCCAGCCCGGAGCACGGCGCATCGACGATCACCCGGTCGATCTTGCCGGCCAGGCGCTTGACCCGTTCGTCGCGTTCGCTGGAGATCGCGGCCGGGTAGACATTCGACAGCTTGCTGCGCGCCAGCCGCGGCTTGAGCGCGTCCAGGCGATGCGCCGACGTATCGAACGCGTAGATGCGCCCCGTGTTGCGCATGGCCGCGCCGATGGCCAGCGTCTTGCCGCCCGCACCGGCGCAGAAGTCGACGACCATCTCGCCGCGCTTCGCCTCGAGCAGCAGCACGAGCAGTTGCGAGCCTTCGTCCTGCACTTCGATCGCGCCGCGCGCGAACGCGTCGAGCTTGTTGACTGCGGGCTTGCCTTCCAGCCGCAAGCCCCACGGCGAATACGGCGTCGGCTGCGAGCGGATGCCGGCGAGT
>DATBPW010000113.1:0-6643 GCA_036561125.1 Ramlibacter sp.
AGAGCTGCGAGAGCGCGAGCACCGGGCAGCCGAGTTCCTTCGCGAGCATCTTCAACCCGCGCGAGATTTCGCCGATCGCGGTCGCGCGGTTCTCGTCGCTCATGCTGCTGGAAACACCCATCAGCTGCAGGTAGTCGACCACGATGAGCCCGAGCTTGCCGCCGCACTGGCGCGCGAGGCGCCGCGCGTTCGCGCGCAGCTCGCTCACGGTCAGGCCCGGCGATTCGTCGATGTGCAGCGAGATGTTGCGCAGCTTTTCGATCGCCTCGGTCAGCCGCGGCCATTCGGAATCGGTCAGCTTGCCGGTGCGCAGATGCATCTGGTCGATGCGCCCGATCGAGCCGACGATGCGCACCGCGAGCTGGCTCGCGCCCATTTCCATCGAGAACACCGCGACCGGAAGGCCCTCGTGCAGCGCGGCGTGCTCGGCGATGTTGATGGCGAGCGACGTCTTGCCCATCGACGGCCGCGCCGCCAGGATGATCAGGTCGCCGGGCTGCAGGCCCGACGTGTAGCGGTCCAGGTCCGCGAAGCCGGTGGGCACCCCCGTGATGTCGTTCGGGTTGTCCGCCATCTCCTGCACGCGGTCGAGGAGCTGCACGACCAGGCTGTCCATCGACTGGAAGCCCTGCTTCATGCGCGAGCCTTCCTCGCCGATGTTGAAGATCTTCTGCTCCGCCTCGTCGAGGATCTTGTCGACGCCCTTGCCCTGCGTGTTGAACGCCTGCGTGGCGATCTCGTCGCTCGCGGCCACGAGCTTGCGCAGGATCGCGCGCTCGCGCACGATCTCCGCGTAGCGGCGGATGTTCGACGCACTCGGCACGTACTGCGCGAGCGAATTGAGGTACGCGAGGCCGCCGATCTCGTCGGACTTGCCCTGCGCCTGCAACTGTTCGTAGACGGTGATCACGTCGGCCGGCTTGGTCGCGTTGACCAGGCCGCCGATCGCGGCGAAGACGAGCCGGTGCTCGTATCGGTAGAAGTCCGAGTCGGTCAGCAGGTCGCCCACGCGGTCCCACGCGCCGTTGTCGAGCAGCAGGCCGCCGAGCACGGAGGATTCGGCCTCGATCGAATGCGGCGGGACGCGCAGCTGCGCGATCGCGCGGTCGCGGGGAATGTCGTCATCGACCGGCGTGAGAACTGCGGACATGGTCTCTCCTCGGGTTGCGATCGTACCGCCGTCCTGTATGGATCGACAGGATAACGCTGGGTGAAAGCTGTGGAAATCCGGTGGCCAGAAAAGGAAAAGCCGCCCGGAGGCGGCTTTCCCGATTGCGAAGCAGCGCTGGAACGATCAGGCGGTTTCGCCGTACACCACGACATTGATGTCGACGACGACATCGGTGTGCAGTGCGACCTGCACATGGCTTTCGCCCACGTGCTTGATCGGGCCGGTGGGCATGCGCACCTGCGACTTCTGCACCTTGTAGCCTTGCTTGCCGAGTTCCTCGGCGATGTCGAAGTTGGTGACCGAGCCGAACAGGCGGCCGTCGACGCCGGCCTTCTGCGTGAGCTTCACGGTCGTGCCGGCGAGCTTCTCGCCCTGCGACTGCGACTCGGCGAGCTTCGCCTGCGCGGCCTTCTCGAGCTCGGCGCGCCGGGCTTCGAATTCGGCCTTGTTGGCTTCGGTGGCGCGGCGCGCACGGCCGCTGGGGATCAGGAAGTTGCGGGCGTAGCCGTCCTTGACCTTCTTGATCTCGCCGAGGTCGCCGACGTTGGGGACCTTGTCGAGCAGGATGATTTCCATTTTCGTTTCCTCCTCAGATGCGGTGCTGGTCGGAATACGGCACCAGGGCGAGGAAGCGCGCGCGCTTGATCGCCGTGTTCAGCTGGCGCTGGTAGATCGCGCGCGTGCCGGTCAGGCGCGCGGGGATGATCTTGCCGTTCTCGCTGATGAAATCGCGCAGGGTGTCGACGTCCTTGTAGTCGATCTCCTCGACGCCCGCGACGGTGAAGCGGCAGAAGCGCTTGCGCTTGAACAGCAGCGACTGGGTGTTGCGCTTCGGACGCTTGTCCTTGTTGAACTTCTTGAACGTGGCCATGTGTGCCTCTCAGGAAACTTGGATCTCTGGAACGAATGACTGGATGTGGAGCACCGGGTGCCGGCCGCCGCGCGCCGCTGCGAGGAAGCCCGTGAACCGCCACTGCGTGCCCATTGCCTGGGCCGCGAGCGCTTCGGCCGTTGCGCCGAATGCCACTGCCTTCATCGCCATCGCCACCTGCCTTGTGGACCCTGCTTCCGCCTGCTCGGATTCGTGTTCGAGGAGCAGGTCGATCGCGGGAATCCCGGCCGGGGTGTGCCGCATCGCTGAAATTTCCGCGATGCGCGCGGCGAGCAGCAGTTGGTTCACGTCTTCACGGCGCGCTGCCGCTTACGACTGGTACTCCTGCTGCTGGGCCTTGCGGGCCTCTTCGCGCTCGACCGTCTTCATCATCGACGACGGGCCGGTGTCGGCCTTCTTGCGCTGCACGGTGAGGTGGCGCAGCACGGCGTCGTTGAAGCGGAAGGCATGCTCCAGTTCGTTCATCACGTCCTGGCCCGCTTCGATGTTCAGGCACAGGTAGTGCGCCTTCGCGAGCTTGTTGATCTGGTAGGCCAGCTGGCGGCGGCCCCAGTCCTCGACACGATGCACCTTGCCGTTGCCGGCGGTGATCATGCCCTTGTAACGCTCCAGCATGGCCGGAACCTGTTCGCTCTGGTCCGGGTGGATCAGAAGAATGATCTCGTAGTGACGCATGAATTCTCCTTGTGGTTTGAAGCCGCCCCGGGCGTCTGTTCGGGGTGCGGCAAGGCGGAACCCGGCATTATAGCGAAAAGGGCCCGCTGCCGCGGGCCCCTGGCTCGTCCACATGCAGCGGAGGTCAGTCGCGGGCGTAGATGTCCACATCCTTGGTCTCGCGGACAAACAGCGTGCCCACGACGAAAGTCATCGTCGCGACGACGACCGGGTACCACAGCCCGTAATAGATGTCGCCGGTGGCCGCCACCATCGCGAACCACGTCGTCGGCAGCAGGCCGCCGAACCAGCCGTTGCCGATGTGGTAGGGCAGGCTCATCGACGTGTAGCGGATGCGGGTGGGGAACAGCTCGACCAGCATCGCCGCGATCGGCCCGTAGACCATCGTCACCAGGATCACGAGGAACACGAGCAGCACGAGGACCATGCCCATGTTCATCTTGTCCTTGTCGGCCGGCGCCGTGAGGCCGGACGCCTTCGCGGAGTCGCCCACCTGCTTCTTGAAGTCGCCGATCGCCTTCGCGGATTCCGCGGAGAAGCCGTGGCGCTCGGCGTTGAGCGTCGCGTTGGGCGCAGCGATCGACTTGTCGCCGATCTTCACGGTCGCCAGTGCGCCGGCCGCCCCGGCGACGTTTTCGTACGGGATGTACGACTGCGCGAGGGCCCGCTTGGCAATGTCGCAGGACGACGTGAAGTCGATCTCGCGCGCGATCGGGCTGCCCTGGAACGAGCACGTGGACGGGTCGGCCGTGACCGTGACCTTGCTGGACTTCTGCGCGGCGGCCAGCGCCGGGTTGGCCGCTTCGAGCAGCATCGGGAACACCTGGAAGTACGTGAGCGCGGCGAGCAGGCAGCCCGCCATGATGATCGGCTTGCGGCCGATGCGGTCCGACAGCGCGCCGAACACGACGAAGAACGGCGTGCCGATCACCAGCGACGCGGCGATGAACAGGTTGGCGGTCGTCGCGTCGACCTTCGCCATCGTCGTGAGGAAGAACAGCGCCTGGAACTGGCCCGTGTACCAAACGACCGCCTGGCCCGCGGTGAGGCCGAACAGCGCGAGGATCACGATCTTGAGGTTACGCCACTGGCCGAACGACTCCGCGAGCGGCGCCTTCGACGTGCGCCCCTCGGCCTTCATCTTCTGGAACGCAGGCGACTCGTTGAGCGACAGCCGGATCCACACCGAGACGGCGAGCAGCAGGATCGAGACGAGGAACGGGATGCGCCAGCCGATGTCGGCGAAATCCTTCGCGCCCATGCTCTCGCGCACGCCGAGGATCACCAGCAGCGACAGGAACAGGCCGAGCGTCGCGGTCGTCTGGATCCACGCGGTGTAGGCGCCGCGCCTGCCCTGCGGCGCATGCTCGGCGACGTAGGTCGCTGCACCGCCGTATTCGCCGCCGAGCGCGAGCCCCTGCAGCAGGCGCAGCGCGATCAGGATCACCGGCGCCGCGATGCCGATGGACTTGTACCCGGGCAGCAGGCCGACGACGAACGTCGACGAGCCCATGATCAGGATCGTGACCAGGAACGTGTACTTGCGCCCGATCATGTCGCCCAGCCGGCCGAACACGATCGCGCCGAACGGCCGCACCAGGAAGCCGGCCGCGAACGCGAGCAGCGCGAAGATGTACGCGGACGTGGGGTCGAGGCCCGAGAAGAACTGCGCGCCGATGATCGCGGCGAGCGAGCCGTACAGGTAGAAGTCGTACCACTCGAAGACCGTGCCCAGCGAGGAAGCGAAGATGACCTTCTTTTCCTCGCGCGTCATTGCCGCAGAGGCGCCCTGGGGCCGCGCGGCTGCCGTGGAAGCTGTCGCCATGTCTCCGTCTCCTCGGATGTTGAAGTGGGCGCAGTGTTGGGGACGCTTCTGACAACAAACTGACGGTGCCGCGCATTGACGCACCGCACGTTGCGGTCGCGACCTCCAAGGGGGATCAGCGGCCGGAAGCTTGCGCCCCAGGCACCGCGGCGGACGCGGCGCGCGATGTCAGCATGCTAACGATCACGACGACGGCCGTGCCCACCGGGACGCCGAACACCCCCGCGGACACGGGCTGGATGCCGAACCACAGGTCCTGCCCCGGCGGCATGGCGAAGAACGCGCGCAGCGGCGGCGCATTGACGGCCATGTACCCGACCGTGACCGACAGGCCCGCCAGCATCCCGGCGACGGCGCCGCGCCCGTTCGCGCGGCGCCAGAAGATCCCGAGGACCATCGCGGGAACGAAGGCGGAAGCTGCCAGCGAGAACGAGGCCGACACCAGCGGCAGGATTTCCGCGGGCTTGAGCGACGCGAAGAACGCGGCGATGAGCGCAACGGCCATCAGCGCGAACTTCGACAGGATGACGCGCTGCTCCGGCGTGACCTGCGTGTTGACCTCGTGCGAGTAGATGTCGCGCACCATCGCGTTGCTGATGGTGAGCAGCAGGCCATCGGCCGTCGACAGCGCCGCCGCGAGCCCGCCGGCGGCGACGAGGCCCGACACGACGTACGGCAACCCGCCGAGCTCCGGCGTGGCCAGCATGATCATGTCGGCGCCCAGGCGGATCTCGCCCCACTGCAGCACGCCGTCGCCGTTCACGTCGGCCACGGAAACGAGCGACGGATCCACCTTCGCCCACTGCGCGATCCAGCCCGGCAGCGATTCGAAACTGCTGCCCACCAGGTTGTTCATCACCTCGTATTTCACGAGCACGGCGAGCGCCGGTGCGCTCAGGTACACGAGCGCGACGAAGAACACGGTCCAGGCGACGGACGATCGAGCGTCCGCCACCGTGGGCGTCGTGAAGTAGCGCGTGAGCAGGTGCGGCAGCCCCGCCGTTCCGACCATCAGGCAGAACATCAGCGCGAGGAAATTGCGGCGCGAGACGTCGAACGCCTCGACCTGCGCGGGCGTGCCGCCGGGATCGCCGGCGTACGGCAGGCTGTGGCGCGGCATGCCGCCGAGCGCGCCGGAGCGTTCGATGCTCTCCTGCATCGCATGCGTCCAGTACTCGCGGGCCGACGCGGCGTCCTTCGGCAGCGCGGCCAGCTCGCGATTGGCCTGCACGATCAGCGCGGAGTCGGCGTCTTCGGCCTTCAGGCGGCGCACCCGCTCGCGCGCCGCGGTGCGGTCGCGCTCGAGCGAACCTTCGATGTCCGCGAGCTTCGCTTCGTATTCGCGCGCGCGCTTCGCGAAGATCGCCTGCACCTCGCGCTCCTTCGGGTCGCTGGCGAGCTTGTCCTCGAGCTCGGCGATCTTGCGCAACTGCTGCCCGTACACGAGCGGCGCCGCGGGGTTGCCCAATTGCTTGTACGCCAGCCACGACACGGGGATGAGGAACGCCAGCAGCAGGATCACGTACTGCGCGACCTGCGTCCACGTGATCGCGCGCATCCCGCCGAGGAACGAGCACAGCAGCACGCCGCCCAGCCCGAGCAGGATGCCGATCTCGAACTGCACGCCCGTCAGGCGCGACGCGATCAGGCCGATGCCGTAGATCTGCGCGATGACATACGTCAGCGAGCACAGCATCGCCGCGAGCGCGGCGATGATGCGCGGCCAGCGCCCGCCGAAGCGCAGGCCGAAATAGTCGGGCACCGTGTACAGGTTCAGCCGCCGCAGGTGCGGCGCGACCAGCAGCCCGACGAGGCAAAAGCCCCCGGTCCAACCGAGCACGTAGGCCAGGCCGCCGGGCTGCGCGTCGGTGCCGCCGAATCCCTGGAGGTACAGGCCGCCGGCCATGCTGATGAACGAAGCCGCGCTCATCCAGTCGGCGGCCGCGGCCATGCCGTTGTACATGGCGGGGATGCGTCGCCCCGCGACGTAATACTCCTCGGGGTCCGCGGTGCGCCGCGAGATCCCGATGGCCGCGTACATCATCACCGACAGGAACAGGAAGATCGGCCCGATCCAGAA